>NZ_DBLZMS010000004.1:199859-210216 GCF_057037865.1 Ruminococcoides sp. | reverse complement strand
AAACCTTTACCTCCGTAATCGGAATAAATTCTAATTTACCCTCTAACAACCAGTCATAGCATTTTTATTTTAAACAACAAACTGCTCTTACCACCTTTTTCTAAGTTCACAGAGATTTTAGGCATAAAAAAGACTAGAAAAAAATAACGCCCACATTTTCTGTGAGCGTTACTGTTGTAATATTAATTTCAGATACAAAATGCGGCATAGAGAGGAACAATTTTTTTGTTATCCTCAAAGCCGAAGTTTTTGGCAGAGAGCTTGATTGCATAAGCGGGCTTGTAGGTGTCCATATAGACCTTCAAGCTCTTTGCTCTGGTATTGTCGGCAGACTTGACCTCAATAGGAATAAGCTGACCGTCACGCTGAATGATAAAATCAATTTCAGCTCCACGCTCGGACTCCCAATAATAGGTGTGGTAGCCGTTAATGGAGAGCTGCACATTGACATAGTTTTCCGCCATACCGCCCTTGAAGTCGTTGATTTCCTCGACCATATAGAGGATGTCATTGGCGGCTAAATCCTTCTTGGCGCAAAGCAGCCCTAAGTCAGACACATAAATCTTGAACGCATCAATATCACGGTAGTTTTCAAGCGGCTTTTTGATTTGCTCGACCTTGTAGACCTGTGACACGATACCAGACAGGCAAAGCCATTCAATCGCATTTTCAAATTCGGAAGCCCGTCCGCCTTTTTTCATCAGCTTATATTGGAAACGGGTATTCTTCTTTGAAAGCTGAACGGTTATATTGTCGTAGGCAAGTCGGGTTTTCTTGATTTCATTCAAGTTGTTATACTTGCTCATATCGTTGAGATAGCTTGCAAGTATCGTATCCTGCGTATGGCGGACAAGGATATAATCCTTGGTTTCAGCGAATTGCATCACACACTCCGGCATACCGCCGACCACAAGATACTGACGGTAAAGCTGCATTGCGGCGTCGTGCAAGGCAGACGGCAGGGGCGTATCGGTTTGGAAGCATTTTTTAATCTGCTCTACCAAATCGTCCTCACCAAGCGCCAACATAAATTCCTCCATATTCATAGGATAAAGCGTTTTCATATCGACCTTTCCTACGGGAAAAGAGAATTTCGCCCTGTTGACCGCAACGCCGAGCAAGCTGCCTGCGACAATGATGTGATAATCCGGAGCGTTCTCGCAAAAGTATTTGAGCGAGGTCAAAGCCCTTTCGCAGAGCTGTACCTCATCAAAGACTATCAGCGTTTTTTCCTTTACGATAGTCTGACCTGCGATATGGGACAAAATCGGTATCAGATAATCGGGGCTGATGTTTTCATCAAAGGTTTCGTTCAGCTTTGGATTGGTTTCAAAGTTGAAGTATGCCACATTTTCGTAATGGGTGCGCCCAAACTCCAGAATGGAATAGGTCTTTCCGACCTGTCTTGCGCCCTGTAAAATAAGGGGCTTGCGGTGTTCGCTTTCTTTCCACGCTTCCAAGAAGCCCATAATCTTTCTATACATAAGCAGTCCTCCTTAAAGGTACTGACCATAGTATAGCAGATATTCGTGTAAAAATCAATGAAATTTACTTGAATTTTTGCACTATTCAACACGAATATTTTTGCTAACCTCTCACAATACGACACGAACACCGCAATTTCTGCATTTTATCCCTCTCCAAACTAAAAAATCAATGTCCAACACCAACATTCGTGATATAGCTAACCTGAAGGTCGGAGATATTAAGGAACTTGATTGAGCATGAAGTTTGCGAAGCCCACCGTCCTCATCAGTCATTCTTGCAACACGAAAAATGGGTTTACAAGAATTTTAGGCATAAAAAAAGAGCCTACTGGCTCGGATGTTAAAAATACTAAATAAGTAATTGTTATTGATTATCTTCAATTTTATGATATACACATACTTTTTAAGATTCACAAGAAGGTATCGTTTTATTCACTCCATGCTGTGGAGGGAAGTTGATCACTTGCTCTTTTAGTGAAACTTTGTTTGAGATTTTGTCGATAAACGGAATTTTTACATGAAGTCCTGTTGACCACGTTACATGATATGTTCCGAGTCTTTCAATTACATATGCGTGTGCCTGCGGTACTACTTTTACATTGCTTACAATTACTATAAGCAAAATTAAAAGGACGATACCTAAAATAATAAGTGCTACCATTGTTTACCTCTCATTCTGATGCGGGTTCTACTATGAGCTTTACGCCCTCTATTGCAAGAACCTTAACTTTTGTTCCTTTTGAAAGCGGTGCTTTGTCAGACTTTACAGTCCAAGTTTCCGCACCAATCTTTGCCTGTGCTGTTTCGTCAATATCGGTTAAATCAGTCAGCATAAACCCGACTTGACCGATGTGGCGGTCTGCGTTTGTTCCCGTTGTTTTGTTACGCTTTTTAAAGCGTTTTACAAGCGGTCGTGTCACAATCAGCGATACAAGTGACACAACAAGGAACACCGCCGACTGGATTGTTATGTCGCTCGTGAATATAGTAGTTACTGCGGCACAAACCGAGCCGAGAACGAACCATATTGATACAAGCTGCGTTGTAAAGCCTTCGCAAAGCAACATAAATATTGCAAAGCCTATCCACACTATCGGCATATATTGCTCCATAAAGCTGTCACCCCCCTTTTCGCATAATTTTAACACAATATTATATATTGCTATTTTATGCGTTAACTGATTATTTTATATCTGTATTCCGCTTTATCCTTACAATTTCATGTAAAAAGGGCATAAAAATACCGACAAGTATTAGCATAGAACACCATTACTTGTCGGTAATAATTTTAATATCACATTCCTTGTTCAAAAATATAGAGGTACAAATCTTCAAGGGTTGGGTTTGCAATTGTTATTTTATGATTTTCAGGGGGATTATCTGTGACTAATCTTACTACGATTTTATCATCATTATGATAGAGATTTGAAACTCGATAATTATCCTGAAAATATTTTAATTCTTCTTTTTCAATTTCCATCTCAACTACCTTATTTGCAATTTCATTTACAAGATTTTGGCAGGTATCGTGTGACACAAGTTTTCCCTGCTTTAGAAGTATAATCTCTTTAGCAATGAACTCGATATCGGACACAACATGAGTAGAAATGAGCACGATTTTATCTTCTGCAATTTCACTTATAAAATTGCGGATACGAATTCTCTCTTTGGGGTCAAGGCCCGCAGTCGGTTCATCAAGAATCAAAATTTTCGGGTCATTCAAAAGTGCCTGAGCAATCAAAGCTCTTTGTTTCATACCTCCCGAAAATCCGCCGAGTTTTTTATGTGCCGCATTAGTGAGATTTACCGTATTAAGAAGTGAGGTTATTTTTTCCTTAGCCTCCTTCTTTTTTAATCCCTTTAATGCAGCCATATACCACAGAAAGCGATTGAGAGTAAAATCATCATATAATCCCTGTTGCTGCGGCATATAGCCAAGGACAGAACGATAGTTCTTACCAAGCTTTTTTATATTCTCGCCGTCATAAAGAACATCTCCGCTGTCTGCATTAAGATTGTCAGTGATAATATTCATAAGCGTCGACTTCCCTGCACCGTTCGGTCCTAAGAGACCGTACACTCCTGGAGTAAGAACAACATTAAAATTATCAAGAGCCTTTACTGCTCCTTTTTTGTAGGTTTTGCTTATATTTCTAATTTCTAATGTTGACATATCTTCTTCCTCCACTTTATGTTGCTGAATTTAACAAAGACTGATACTATTGATATCACAGTCAAAATCAAACATACCATTACTATAACTGTCACCACAGTTTGCCAAATATTATTTTGAAAAGCTGTTACCATTCTCACGTCAGTAAGTTCCATAGCAACAAGACAAGGTATCAGAATAATTCCGCTGGTAACTATCATCGTCATAATATTGTTTTTAAGCAACATTGACAACATAAATATAACAGTAGTAGCAGTTAATGTCACAACAAGATGGACTATACACAAAATCGCTATATATTCTCCCACTGTTACCGAGGAAGTTAGCAGATTATAATCAGACATAAACGCAATAGGTATATCAAAAATTTTAGTTCCAAAAGTAGAAATAAAATTGATGAAGTATGGTAAGTACACCAATGTAAAGGATAAGAGCGAGGTAAACATAACAGTAAATAGTTTTATCATTATTAATTTTCCTTTGCCATAACGATTACTGCGTATTAAATTGACCATTGAATTTTTGTATTCACAAGCAAATATGTTAGATGAACAAAAGATTATGACCGCCATAAGAATAGTAAAATAAAGCCATTCCCTGTATGTATCCTCTGTTAATCGCTTGCACACCAATTCATTAACAAAAGCAGGTTCTTCGTCGATTTCCTCTGCTTTAATTTGAACATAGTATTTTTGTTCCAATATTCTATTAAATGCTTCACCCTTAGTCCGGAATAATGCGTCTATATAACTTGATTTATTTCTTTTCTCCGTTTCACTCAGGTTTTTATCACTAAAAATCTCATTCCGCTCAGTTTCAAGGTCATCAAAATACTGTTGTTCCTTTGCAAGATAATTCTCTGTATCGGAATCAATTACACCCTCAACATCCTCCATATAGTCACAATAAGCACTTTCGCTTGCATCGTTGAAACGAATTGATAAATCATCATTCAAATTAGATACTGCAAACAACACAAGAATTATAAGAATAACCATTGCAAAGGAGATTTTATAATGCTTGTATGCCTCTCCGCTGTATATTTTTACACTTCCTCGAATTCTATAATGTTTTTGAAGAAATTCTGCAATGGCGGAAATTATTGAAGATTTTTTCGATATTTGAGATGTTTTTGTAAATGCTGTCACACTGCCAAAAAAGCCGACCAAAGCTAAGGTTGTTACAACCACCGTCCATACCATGATTATATTGACAGGATTTGAAAATATATTTACATTCAAGTACTCACCGAACAAGTTGTTGTTTGACAGGAAATAAACAATATTTACATATTTAAAGAATGAAAATGCCGATGCACCCTCAATAAAAAGGTTTGCAGTAATTTCAACGGCTAAAAATACAACAATAATTCCGTAAATTTTCGCTGAAGTTTTCACAGCTGTGAAACAAAAGGAAAACAACAATGAAAATGCACACAAAGTTAGGGTCTTCCCTAATATCCAAAGAATTAAATATTCAAAAATACTAATCTTTAGGGAACAATTCATAAAGATCCCTATTGACTGAATGTACCTGCTCATATCTCCAAAGCCAAAGTATATTCCTGTTATCAGTATATTCGATAAGTAGAAAAGGATAGTTGTAACGACAGTAACAGCTATCACTGCAAACAGTTTTGCAACTATTGTTGATGTTCTTCCGTTTTTTGTACTACGAACTAGGGGATACAATCCATTTTCCCTTTCTGTGTAAAAAAGCAATATACAAGTTAAGGCAACAAGTACAATCATCAGATAATCTGTTATTTGAAACTGCGTTGCATTTTCTGCAAATGTATTGTTGCCTGCATATAACTCAACACCCTTTAGATGCTGAAAATCCAGGGGTGTTTGTTGTATATTATTATAAGCAAAACTATCGGGTTCTGCAAATATGGAAAAGGACAATTGATTATCCGCCCTTATTTGCATATTATTTATGAAATCATCATATCTGTTTATGTAATTTTGCTGTGAGATAAGGTCGTTCAAAAGAGTCATTTTTTCAACAAGTGCATCCTTATCGGTACTATTCTCCGTTAACCTTTCATTGATAATATCCAACTCTTTTTTTAAATATTCACTTGCTTTTTTCGAAGAGTTACAGTTTTTAATTAAAGAATTATAATACTCTATGTTATTATGCTTAGTTCTGTCATTATAATTTTCGGCAGATGAATATATCAATGTAAAAGCATTTATACATAAGGCGACAACAAGACATATTATAAAAATCTTTTTTGACAGTAACTTATATAGTTCACAAAAAAATATTCTCATAATAATTACCTTGCAACAGCATCGTTGTTATTTTTATCATCAGCCCACTTGAGTTTGCACAGTTCTTTGAATTTTATAGTATTTCCGCCAATTGTTCCAATCTGACTTTTATCCGCCATAACAAGGCAACGTTCATCTTTCTCGTTAAAACATTCAAATAGGAAACAATTTTCGTCCTGAGGGGCAAAAAAGTTGTATGTTTTGGTATCCATATTTGGCAATTTAAATGTGTCGATTTCTTTTAAGTTTTCATCACAAACAGTTATCTTCTGTTCTTTTGATGAACCATTTGCGACTTGAAAACTATTATCAAAATAGTAATATGTTCCATCGCCTGTTATTGATTGAATTTCGTTGCTTTTTTGTGAAAATATATTTTTGCAATTATTGCCCTCTAAATCTGCCTTTACATACACTTTTTCATTACCATCGGAATAATACATAATCATACTGTCCCCCGCAAACGCAGAAAAAGATGCGTTGTTCTTGCCGATCTTAAGAAAAGATTTTTTCATTGTATCAAGATTTAGGCAAATAGTCTGTCTGCCAATACCGTTTCCTTCTTCGTCGAGCTCGTCAACCTGAAAATAAATATAATTCTTATATGCACAGAACGAAGAATATGTATTTTCGTTATCCTTGATAAAATGCTGAGCTTTGTATACCTCTTCTGGGCTTGATTTTGGGTTCGTGAGCGGTATTCTGAGAACAGAAGAGTCCGAGGTGTAATAAAAGTAGCCTTGATGAATAAACCAATTTGTGAATGGACTATCAAAATAATCGGTGACTTTTTGTCTGTTTGTTCCGTCCTTATCCATTTTCATCAAATAGGTATTATATTCAATCATACTTTTATCATATTCACCGCAAACCATATACAAATAACCCTGATAATACTGAATTGCCGTTCCAAGTGATCCCCATAGTGAATCCTGCGATATGTTTTCTGATGAATTTACATATGCATCACAAGTATCAGGATCATTGTGCATACAATCAGGTTTTGCGCAAAGCGGAGTTGCTTTCTGTGTTTTGCTATCGATATAAATAATTATTCTGTCATCACCAATATAATAATATCCAGTGTCTGATTTTGTTGCAGGAATCGAAGAGCCACCACCGCTGCACAAATATGTTATCTGCATATCGTTTGAATAATCAATTAGTGCGTTTTGTGAAATTGGCTTGCTTTTATCGTTTGTGCATCCAAATAAAGTAAAAACAAATATACTTGACAACGCTAAAATTAAACATAAAAATTTTTTCATCAGAATACCACCTTTGTTTTACTTAGTGCTTGTAGCAACCCATACGAAGTTCATTTTCTGTTCCTTCCGACTGCCAAGTATACTATGTTTCATTCGGATAAGTAACCTTACTATAAGTTATAGCACCGGCATAATAATCAAAAAGACTTGTACTAGGGCTTTTTGTCACTTGTGTTTCATAAAGAAATCGTCCTTTGTTATGCCAAATATTATTAATACAATTTTCAGTTAAAAGAACAATTAAACCATCGGACTTATCTACTTTTATATTTACTAGTCATCTATTTATCTTATAAGATATTTTAACATATTAAGAATATAAGCACAATGATTTTTAGATATTATTTGTTACAAATTTTATTATGCATTTTTTGTGCAATATGACAGATTTTATTTAAAATAATGCTAATTAATATCGGTACAAGTAGACCAAATATAAGATATACAAAAGCCCACTGTTGTAAACCGTTTGGAAGATAGTAGTACCATATATTTGATTTAAATGATGCAACATTAAAGTCACCAAACAATGATCCTGAAGTAATGCGGCTTAATCCGTAGAATACAAATTTTAGGCACATAAAACCTACAAGCTGATTTACCATAATTCCGTATGTGTTGTCAGCTATAAGCCTTACAAGCTTGCTGTTTCCTATGGCAGGTACAAGTAATCTTGAAACTCTCAGCCAAAATGCAATTGCTGTGATTGACGAGATATACGGAATTATAAAACCGTTGTTAAATTTAGTAAATGACGACGGAGTGTACTCCAAATCTTTGCAAAAAGTTAAAAGTATCAGCTGTACAGCAAATATAATTGCAAAGTACGCAACATTATTGAGATTATCTTTTTTTTCAAGCACAGCTTTATAAAAGCGACCGAATTCATAACACGGCAGGAAAAACATTGTTCTGACAAGAAGTTTCACTATACCGTTAATTGCAGTCGGATTTTCTATTGCAGTGTTAATTCCTATCATTCCGATTGCGAGATACACTATCAAAACTATAAATTCATTGTCAAGATGAATAAGTTTCAAAAATTTTCTGAACAGCACATTTATTATGCAAACCAAAAACAGCGGATACACAAACCATGAACCGAGGTTATATTGAAAAGCCTCACCGTCAACAAACGGCATAACAAAAAGATTGTATAAATCAGGCTTTGCACCTATAGTAAATCCAAACAAACCGAGAAATGCAACCATACCACCGTAAAATATATTCCACAGATACGCAGGAATAAGAAGCCGCTTTGTTCGTTTCCATATGTATTTTCCGACATTTTCTTCATAATCGGTTTTGTAAAAATATCCCGATATAAATACAAACAGTGCCAAATTATACGAATACGGCGGAAACCAGTTATAAGCAAGTTCCATTCCGCCATGATAACAATGTCCGGAAACTATAATGATAATTCCGATTGCCGACAGAAGCTTGAATTGCAAATTCACCCCTCCGTCAGTATTAACGCTACGCAAATTTCTACCCTTTTTCAAAATTCAACTCCCCTTAATTTTTGATTTATATTAAAAATGTTCATTGATTTTTTATCCTATATTTTGTTTAATCATATCTCAAAACCATACTGTAAACTTCAATTGTGCAAAAACTGTAAAAAAATCGACTAAAATTGCACTCTATAATTCTTATTTACGGAAGCAGCTTCAAACCTTATTTAAATTTTTTGATAATAAAAGTTTCAAATTTCTGCAACACAAGGCCAAAGTATAATAACGGAATTAACGCAAATACGGCTAAAACATAAAATTCAATACAAAACAAAAAATGCTATCCTTTTTCTTGGCATAACGCCTTAAAGAAAGGATAGCATTTTTTAGAATATTTGATTTTAAACAGGTAAAAATAGTTGGTTTTTAGGTAAAAATTCGGTTGTCTAAAATTACCGAAACTATGAATTCATTATTCTTCTCCGAAATAACTACATCTCCCCCATACTTCTCGGCAATACTTTTTACTATAGAAATTCCTCTGCCGTGATTTTTCTTATCTTCTTTACTTGTGTACAAAGTTGGATTAGTCTGCAAAACTGAAGAAGAGCAATAATTCTGCACATTTAAAACTCCGTACGACCCGTTTTGAAATATGCTTATCTTTAATTTTTTATTTTGCTCTTTTGCAAGTGCCTCAACAGCATTATCTGCAAGATTACCTATTAGAACAGCTAAATCATCACCTGCCACAAAACTTAAATTATCTTTACAATCTACGCTGAAATCAATATCATTTTCAATTGCTTTTTCATATACAACATTTAATATAGCATCCAAATAAACATAACCTGTTTTACAAAAATGGACATTAGCAGAAATATTATTATTTACATTATTGCACATTTTTTTAGCTTCATCATACCTTTGCCCATCAATCAAATTTTCGATGCACAACAATTGATTTTGAATGTTATGCTTAACATCAGTAAGATTTTTCATATATTTTTCTGAACTTGTCATTTGAACATTATACAGCTCTTTTTCTTTATTAAGCAAAATATTTTCATTTTCCAAAGAATAATTTTTTGAAAGACTTTTAATAAGATAAAAATTTATAAATGTAAATGAAAGGATTATTATTGAAACCGCTCCTAATACAATACGGTCAAAATCAGACATATCAGCGTTTGAAGATACCAAAAATGTCAGCAAGCCTACAGCAATGCTCAACAAAGGAATTACAAGAGTAATCAACATTTCTTGTTTGTGAATATGGCTTAACGAATTTTTGAAAAGATTGTAAATTACAAATAAAACAATTACAAAAATCAGATTTGACATTAACACATACATATAACGATATTGGGAACTCTCTATCATAAGATAATTATAGTCACAACTAATAATCGCAGAAAAGATATAATTAATTCCAAATGATAATACTGAATAAATCACATTCAAAATAACAGGTGTGAGAATTTTAACAAAAATTCTGTCTTTAAAAAACAAAACGCAATAGGGAATCATAATTGCAAAAAATACAACCGTTTCAATATACGCAAAAGACAGGTACAACCAATTGATCAAGGTAATCGACAAAAACATCAATAATGATGCAACACAAAAAGCTATTCCCTCACAAATCTTATTGCGTGATGGGGTTAAGAATTTATAACAAAATACAGTAAAC
>NZ_DBLZMS010000004.1:0-199849 GCF_057037865.1 Ruminococcoides sp. | reverse complement strand
CAGTAAACATTACACCTTGAAATAAATTTACAAATAACTCAAAACCATAATTAAACATTTATATCCCCCAACCATTTGAAATATTTTTTCTTTAAATCATCTCTGTATTTTTTATTAAGAGGAATGTTAATATCATTTTGCAATAAAATACAATCCGCAGAAATATATTCAACATACTTATTGTTTACAGCATAACCAATATGCGGTCTTATAAAGCCATATTCTGCGATATTTTTAAATTCTGTATTCATATCACTTCTGACCTTATATTCTTGATTTCGAGTATGATACACAACATAATTTTTAATTTTTTCAAGATAAATAATATCACCAATAACAATCGGAATATCTTTTCTTTCGGTATGCAATACTATAGTTTTATGTAATTCTTCAAAAGAATTATTTATACGGTTAATACATTCGTACAAATCAGATTCAATTTTACTTTTTCTTATAAATGAATAAGGAAAACTTTTTAAAGCATCAAACACAAGCTCATCGTGACTTGTGACATAAACAATAAAAGGTATTTCAGCTGAACCCTTCAATTTGTTGATCCGCTTGGCTGTAGCAATACCGTCAATTGACGGCATTTCAATATCAAGAAAAATCAGATGATACTTGCTGTAATTTTCAAGTATATCAAATCCGTTTGAGTATTTGTCAATTTTAAATTTCAAATTAAGCTTTTCACATACCGCTGTTATTTTGTTAATCAGACTTTCAACAAATACAATTTCATCATCTACTACCGCAATCTTTAACATATCCTCACCACCATTTTAATTCTAACAAATATTAAAATGTTTTTCAATACACTCTTAAACAGTCGATCATTTAAGAAGTTACTATCAATTTTATAAGTAAGCAAGTTATTACTGCCGTTATCTCTGTATCTTTGCTAGGGAAAAGTGATTATTTTTTTTAAAAGTTGGGGTAATGAAAATTTTGAATTTGATGCGGAGGGTAAAAAAATCCATCCTAAGCGTATTTTAATATAAAAGCAAAAACAGCGCTAAAAAATACACGGGCAATAAAAAATGCAGTTTGTAAAAACAGCCGTGCAAGAAGAATGTTCCGGTTTTACGGTGCAAACAGAACAGGGCGATTTTCAGGCAGAATTGCACATAACCGCTAAAACAGAATATTTTTAAGACGGTGTAATACTGTAAAACATGAAACATCCTCATAGATTAAAAATCAAGGACCACCCAAGAAAAATAGGTGGTCCTTAATTTTAGAGAGATTTTATTTTTAAAAGGAGTTAGAAATTAGCTTATTTTATTTGTTTATACCAAAAATATATTTTGTAGTTTGTGTATAGTTTTCGTTTGCTTTTAATATTGTCGTAGGAAAATTCTTGTGATTTACAGCATCGGGAAAGCCTTGGGTTTCAAGACAAAACGCTGTATTTTCTCCGTATGTTGCTGAATCCTTTCCCATATTGGACAAAACATCGACATAATTTGCTGTATATACATGAACACCTTTCTGAGAAGTATAGCATTTTAATGTGATTCCGCTATCAATACCCTCAGCTTCGGCCGCAAGCACAAATTCTTCATCAGAATGATTCAGCACAAACATATGATCAATACCGTTTGCAAAACCAATCTGCTCGTTTTTTCTGTCAATACCATTTCCAATTAACTTGGATTCGGTAAAATCAAACGATGTATTCTTAACGGGAGTTATCTCTCCTGTGGGATTGAGGTTTGAATTTATCGGTATGAAGAAATTTGCATTTATTTTCAGCTTGTGATTTTCAGTAACTTTACCGCTTTTATGTCCGTTAAGATTGAAATATGAATGATTTGTCAGATTACATATTGTGTCTTTGTCGGAAACTGCCGACCATTTTATCGTAAGTACATTTTCATCATCAAAAGTGTAGCGTACAAAGACTTTCATATTTCCGGGATAGCCCTCATCACCATCGGGACTATCAAGCATAAATAGAACTGTATTTGGAACTTTATCATCAACTACCGCAAGCCACACTTTGCGGCTAAAGCTGTTAAATCCGCCGTGTAGATGGTTACTCCCATTGTTTACAGGGAGCTGATAATCTTCCCCGTTAAGAGTAAACTTGCCGTATGCAATTCTTCCGCAACATCTTCCGACAGTAGCACCGAAGTATGTTCCGTCAAATTCATAACCATCAATATGCTTATAGCCGAGAACTACATCTCTAATACTACCGTTTTTGTCGGGAACTTTTATCGAAATGACACTTGCGCCTAAATCACATAATGTCACGCTTGCTCCGCTGTTATTTTCTATTATATAAAGATGAGTGTTTTCACCTTTGGATGTAGGTTCAAAATTCACTACCCTTACCTTTGACATTTTAGCACTTCCTTTACTACAGCGTCTTTATAAATTTATCAAAAGCCTTTTGTCCTTCAGGAGTTCTTTTGAATACACCTGCATCCAAAAGAACATTAAGAAACACCTTTCCTATCTCATTTTGAATTATTGAATCAATATTATTTTCATTGATTTCATCATACTGTGAAACAAATTCATTTACCCATTCGGAATGTTTGCTGATTTTCGGAATTTCACTTACATCCTTGTGATTAAGAATAGCATCCTTTAAAATAGCCATTTCATCTTTAAGCCTTGAGGGCAATACTGCAAGTCCCATAACTTCAATAAGGCCGATATTTTCTTTTTTAATATGATGCAAATTCGCATGAGGATGAAATACTCCCAGAGGATGCTCTTCACTTGTGATATTATTTCTGAGAACGAGGTCAATAACAAATTTTCCATCCTTTGTAAAAGCAATCGGAGTGATAGTGTTGTGAATTTCACCGTCTGTTTCGGCAAAAATGCCAACATCTGCGTCCGTGTACGCTCTCCAACTCTTTAGAATATGAGAAGATAATGAAATAATGCTGTCCTTGTTTTTACCTGTCAATCTTACAACTGACATCGGCCACTTTACAATTCCGCACTCCACATCATCAAAGCCGTTAACAATAAACTTTCTTTCAACCTCTGCCCTATTAAGTGCAAAGCTGTATCTGCCACCCTGAAAATGTTCATGTGTAAGTATTGAACCGCCTACAATCGGCAAATCAGCATTCGAACCGATTATATAATGCGGAAACTGTGAAATAAAATCAAACAGTTTTCTGAATGTAGAATCATTGATTACCATTGGTGTATGCTCACCGTTAAATACAATACAATGTTCATTGTAATAAACATACGGAGAATATTGCATAAACCAGTTATCTCCATCAATGGTGAGCGGAATAATTCTGTGATTATCTCTTGCGGGATGATTTACTCTTCCGGCATATCCTTCATTTTCCTTACAAAGCAAACATTTCGGATAGCCCGACTGTTTTTGAAGTTTTGCCGCTGCAATAGCTTTCGGATCTTTTTCAGGCTTTGAAAGATTTACAGTGATATCGATATCACCGTATTCGGTTGCTGTTTTCCACTTTAAATCTTTCTTAATACGATATCTTCTTATATAATCGGTATCGCAGCTGAATTTATAGTAGCTATCGGTTGCAAGTTTAGGAGAACAGCTATAATTCTGCCAAAATTCTCTTATTACTTCTGACGGTCGCTTAACAAGTGAAGCCATAAGTTTCACATCAAATAAGTCGCGATATGTTACTGTATTTTCGGGAATGATTCCTTTTTCGTATGCATAATCAAGAAGTCCCGACAAAATTTCTTCAAGAGTATCCTCGTTATCTGCTGTAAGGCAAGTACAACTGTCATCTGGTTCATCCATATGGAACAACGATAAAAGCCTATTTTGCGTGTAGATTATATCCTCTTTTTCAATAAGCCCTGTATTGATTCCGTATGAAACAAGTCTTAATATTAAGCCGTAAACGCTGTTCTTCATAAATACCGCCTCACTTACTATAGCCGTTGGGATGTGTTGAATGCCATTTCCACGCTGTTTTAATAATTGTTCCCAGATCATCATACTCAGGTTTCCAGCCAAGTACAGTTTTCGCCTTATCGCTTGATGCAATCAATACAGCAGGATCGCCGCTTCTTCTGCTTTCTTCAACAACCTTAATATCTTTCTGTGTAACCTCTTTTGCTTTTTCAATTACCTCACGAACAGAAAAACCTACACCGTTGCCAAGATTGAATATATCACTTTTACCGCCCTTCATAAGATATTCAACTGCAAGAATATGAGCCTGTGCAAGGTCAGTGACATGGATATAATCACGAATACAAGTTCCGTCAGATGTGGGATAATCAGTACCAAAAATACTTATGTGGTCACGGGTACCCTGTGCCGCTTGAAGAATAATCGGAATAAGGTGGGTTTCAGGATTATGTGCCTCACCGATTTTTCCGCTGATATGTGCTCCGCATGCATTGAAATATCTGAGAGAAACATATCTTAAACCATGTGCTTTTTCAACCCAATAGAACATTCTCTCCATGGATTTTTTTGTTTCTCCGTAGCAGTTTGTCGGATTTGTCGGATCGGTTTCAAGAATAGGAGTTCTCTCAGGCTCACCGTATGTTGCCGCTGTTGATGAAAATACAATCTTATCAATTCCGTGAGCAACCATTGACTGAAGCAAAACCTTTGTGCCGTTGAGGTTATTATCATAATATTTGAGAGGGTTAGTCATACTTTCACCGACAAGTGAATTGGCTGCAAAATGAATTACAGCATCAATACCTTTTTCTTTATCAAAAACGCTGTCAATTTCACTTCTGTTTCTGAGATCGCCTTTATAAAATTTTGCTTTGGGATGAACCGCCTCGATATGACCTGTTTCAAGGTTATCGAATACAACAACCTCATTACCGCTTTCAATAAGTCTGTAAACTGTATGCGAACCGATATATCCGGCACCGCCTAAAACAAGAATTTTCATTTTGTCCTCCTTAATAAAAACAAAACCTACATAATTACATTACTTTTATTCCGCCGTATTTTCTCACTTTGAGAACATGGCATGAGTTTTCTCCGAAAATTTTATTTATAAATTCTTTGTAATTACTTACAAAATCATTTTTGACAAATGCCTGAATTGTACCTGCAAATCCACCGCCGTGAACACGGCACACGCCGTAATTGCGAAGAAGGCTTTCGCTGAGTGCAAGGGCTACCGAGATGTTCTGATGTTGAATATCTCTTGTTGTATATACATTCTGAAGATACTTAAACGATGAATTACCGGATTTTCTGATTGCGTCAAGGAATTCAACAAACTTACCGTTTTCAAGTGACGAAACGGCATTTTTAACGTTATGCTCCTCATTAAAGAAATGAATTGCACGAAGTACCGGTCTGTCGCCAACAGCCTCACGAATTTCGTCAAGGCGAATATAAAATTCGTTTGAATCACAATCTCTCAGATAATCTTCTCCGAGAAAATTTGCAACCTTTTTCATTTCCGAGGGAATCATAGCATAATCATCTGTAAGATCAACATGATCGCCCTTTGTGTCAACAATACAAAGACTGTAATCATATTTTTCAAATTCGGTAGGTACTTTCTTAACAATTGGCTTTGTCGGATCTTTAAAGTCAATGTTAACCATTCCTCCGACTGAACAAGCCATTTGATCCATAAGTCCGCACGGCTTTTTGAAAAATACATTTTCAGCATACTGAGAAATCTGAGCAATCTCAACTGAATTTATTTTCATATCATTATATAAACCGGAAATAATAGTTCCGACAACTACTTCAAAAGCTGCTGACGATGAAAGTCCTGCACCAACAAGTACATCACTTGTTGCATAAGCATTGAATCCACCAATTTTGTATCCATGATCCTTAAGTCCACGAAGAACACCTCTGATGAGGCTGACCGTTGTGCCTGCCTCATCATCATTAACTTCGAGGTCATTTATATTGAGAGTAATCATATCATAACCGTCAGAAACAAATCTTACAACATCATTGTTATTCTTGGCCGACACAGCAATAGTATCAAGATTAATGGATGTTGCAAGCACCATTCCATGCTGGTGATCTGTATGATTACCGCAAACCTCACTTCTGCCGGGAGCACTGAATATTGCTACTTTATCAGGACAAAAAATTGTTTCATACTGCTCAATTGCATGAACATATCTTTTTTTCTGATAATCAATCATTGATGAATCTATATATATATCAGTGAAAAGATTATCAAATTCGCCGTTTGTAATTTTTTCAATTGCTGTTTTAGTATCAATCATTTTATTTACCTGCCTTTTCCGCAACTGTAGGAAGGAACATAGAAGGCTCTGTGTTACCGCTTTCATCAAGCTGTTGTGTCATATCAATCTTGCCTTCTCTTCTTGCACTGATTGTGTTTATAACCTTCTTCATCATACCGTCATTGAGTTTATATTTCTTTCTGTAAACAACATAAGCAATGAGCATACAAACTGCAGGAACAATGCACATAAGTGTACTGATTGATGCTACTGTTGCAAATGACTGTTCCTGTCCCGGAATATACTGTGTGCTTCCAAGTGCCGCACCAATACCGAGTGCTGTAAGAGCCGCTGTAAATTTTACGATAAGCGTCTGGAGTGAGAATACAACGCCTTCATTTCTTGTTCCAAGCTTAAATTCACCGTAATCAACAACATCTGCAAGGAATACTGTAGCACAACCAAGTTCAAGACCTGTACCAAGTTTTACAATAACACCTGAGATTGATGTGAGCACAACATTGTGCGGAGCAAAAATACCTACGAGCAAAAGCATTACAAGACCAAATGCAGGTAAAAGACACGCAAGAAGGAACGAAGTTTTTCTTGAAAGGAACTTTGCAACCTTAGGGAATACGATAAGACCTACAACCTCTGCGATTGATGCGCTGATCATAAATGATGACATCATTCCTGCGTTGCCGCAAACATATTTGAAATAATATGTAGCAACACCCATAATGCACTGAATGCCGATGTTGTAAAGGAAGATAAGAGTTACCGCCCAACGAAGTTGATCATTCTTGCCGATGATTGAGAAAATATCTTTAAACTTAACTTTCTTTTCCGGAACAGAATCATCTCTCTTTTTAGGAAGATTGATTACTGTAATACCGATTGTAAGAATAAATACAATTGCAATTATGATTGCAAATCTGTGATAACCTGCCTGATTTGTTGTGCCGCCGCTGAGAGCCTCAATAATTTGAACACCAAAGCCTGCAATAACAAGTGACTGACCGATACTTGCAAAGATTCTCGGAAGTACCGAAACTTTTTCTCTCTCCTCAGGATTTGAAGTGAGGTTAGGAATAATTGACCAATAAGGAATATCCATAATTGTGTAAGTCATACCCCAGAGTATGTAAGCTGCTGTTGCAAATACGCAAAGTCCAATGCCATCGAGGTGGAAGTCTGTGAATAAAACAACAAATACAATTGAATTAACCAGCGTACCTATTACAAGCCATGGAATAAATTTACCCCATCTGCTGCGTGTGTTATCAACAATCATACCCATAAACAAATCATTAAAGGCATCCCATAACTTTGCAACAAAGAACATTACGCCGATAAATACCGGGTTGACCTTGATGATGTCTGTGAAATAAATCATTGAAAATGTGGCAATCATACCATAAATCATATCTTTGCCGAGGGCACCTAAAGCAAAGGTGTATTTGATTCTACCCGGGATTTTGCCATCAAGTCTTGGTTGTGATGATGTCTGTTTCATAATTTTTCCTCCTTTTAATTTTAAATGAAACGCCGTGACAACCTGCACAAAAGATTTCGTTATTATTTAATAATAATGTTTCTTTTGTTTTTATGTTAACTAAATTATATGTTTTGTTTCGTAAACTGTCAATAGTTTTTGGTAAACATTTTTGCTTTCTCTGTTTTTCACTAAACACGACTTGATTTTTTAGTAATATTTCACTATAATGGTAGTGAGGTGATTCAATTGGCTACAATCAGAGATGTTGCCAAAAAGGCAAATGTATCAGTAGCTACTGTTTCAAGAGTGCTTAATAACGACACTACCCTCAGCACCTCGCTTGAAACGAAGCAAAAAATATTTGCAGCAGCTAAAGAACTTAATTATGTAAAGAAAAAAAGGGTTACATCAGCATCTTCATGTCGCATTGGAATTCTACAATGGTTCTCTTCCAAACAGGAAATTGAAGATAATTATTACTTTTTGATGAGACAGGGTATCGAGGACTACTGTTCAAAAAATAATATAAGTATTGTACGAACATTTAAAACAGACAATGACTATCAGAATGTACTTTCTGATGTTGATGGCATAATCTGCCTTGGAAAATTTAGTAAACAAGAAATAAAATTACTGCATTCTTTGAATAATAAAATTGTTTTTCTTGATATGACCGTTGAGAATATTGAAATTACATCCGTATCACTCGACTTTCGTCAGGCAGTGTCCGATGCAATTAAATATCTATATGATTTAGGCCATAGAACAGTTGGCTTTATCGGAGGCATTGAACAGCTTGAGGACGGAACGATATTTCCTGATAAACGACTCAACACTTTCACAGACATTTGCGATGAACTAAACATTAAATATGATGGGTTTATTATACAGGACAAATTTTCAACATCATCCGGTTATAAAATGATGTCAGAAATGATCAGCAAAGGGAATCTCCCCACAGCTATTTTTGCGGCAAGTGATCATATTGCAATCGGTGCAATGAGAGCTCTGCAAGAAAACGGTTACAAAATTCCTGAGGATATTTCTGTTATGGGATTTGATAACACGGAGCTTTCGGGATATACAAACCCTCCGCTCACTACGGTAAACGCACCTGTATATGCAATGGGCATTTACGGCATTAGATTTATTTTGAATCTGATGAAACCTAAAAACACCGATTATTATTCTCCTATGCGTGTCTATCTGCCTTGTCCAATAAAAGTTCGCAACTCATGTGCAAAACCTAAAAGTTTATAATTATTATCGTTATCAAACGATTGTATGCTATGATAAATTATAATTATAACTCCACAAAGGATAGATTAAGTCGGGAGATTATAATTCTGTTAATGAATTATAATAACTAAAGATTCATTTTGCACCCCTACTCAAAAGCTATAGTTTTAAAAGTAGTCTGCCCCCTAACTGAGTTACGCAACCTGCGTGATGGATTTGGAGCAGGGAGATATCTTATGGGTCGGAAAGGGCAGAGCGATGAAGGATTTTGAAAAGTTCTTTGAAGATGTGCCTGCCGACTCCTTATCGGCAGTTATCGGATGGACAAAATGGTTTCAGGATTAATTCATAAAGGCAAATCGGTCGGTTGTGTCATAACAGATAGCAAGGTTGTGCCCTCCGATAATGCTGGAAAACAACTTATTAAGTTATGGAGCTTATGGGAATAAGCTGAGTACAGCACATCTGATACAAAAATTTAAGGAGCTGTGAAGAAATGAAGTTTAAGACTTCGTTCTTCGCAGCTCCTTTGTTTTTTGTGAAATAGTAATGCAATTGTTAAAAAGCATACTTCCCTGAATATTGTTCAAAGCAAGCATTTTTTTCGCCCTACTCAATTAGCCCCAACATAACCGTTGAAAAATCGGGCAACAGAAATTTTGCATTTAACAAATCTATTGCCCGACCTGAATTTTAAATTTTAAACTGTCAATTTTTATTTTGCTAAAAGCTTAAATCCCATAATAACAACACCTAACACCACGAGGACGATACCTGTGGCACGGTTTAGGGTTTTGGGATTGGCTTTATTGGCAAAAACGGCGGCAATTCTCGCCCATATAAGGGTGAACGCTATGCAGAGAACGAACACAAACCAATCGGGTGTGCCACCAATCATAAAGTGCGAAGCTGCGCCTGTCAGGGCGGTGAATGTCATAATGAATACGCTTGTGCCGACAGCGGTTTTCAATTCATAATTCAGCACGGTCGTCAAAATCAAAAGCATCATCATTCCTCCGCCCGCACCTATAAATCCGCAGATAAAGCCGATTAACATTCCGCAGATTACAGACTGGATTGCCCTCTTTTTTGCCGACACACCGAGCATAGCTTCTTTAGTTGTCATAACGGGACGGATGATAAATTTTATGCCGAGCAAAAATGTCATAAACACGGAAAATCCGCCCATTGTAGCTGATGGAACAATGCTTGCAACATAACTGCCGACAATCGTAAACGCAAGCACACTCGCCATCATAATCAAACCGTTTCTGATATCGAGATTTTTATTTTTATGGTATGTATAAGCCGAAACTGCACTCGCCAAAACATCGGACGAAAGTGCGATTCCGACTGCCATATACGGATCCATATTAAGAAAAGTTATGAGCATCGGACTTATTACAGCCGCCGCACTCATTCCTGCAAAACCTGTTCCGAGACCTGCGCCCATTCCTGCAAAAAATGTAACTAAAATTGTAATAAATATATCCATTTAATTTCCTCTATAGAATAATATAACTAAATTAAGATTATTTTAATTTTGCCGTTTCATAAACAAAAGCCGTGAAATCAGCATTATTACCGCAGTTCCGACAAGTATCTGCAACGGGTACAAAAGTACGCTTTCACTCGGAATAATCATACTCAAAATTGTCAATGCTCCGGCAGGCGGAATATACATTTTTGTGCAGTAAACAATTACAAGCATTATCGCCGTGGCTGTCAATGCGGCAACTGTCAACGGCAATCCAAGAGTCATATTCAGCACATATCTTGAAACCGATCCGACAAATGCACAGACTGTTATCACCAAAATCGTCTTTACCGGCTTGTTGCGAGCCTTATTTTTCGGACGGGAAAATTCAGTAAACGCCACAAGCAACGGCGGTGCAATTGCAAATTTAAAGCCCGACCAAATTGCGAAGAACCCCACAACGGCAACACAGATTGTTCTTACTGCTGTGTCAATCACATCGCTCTTTGCATGCAGGTTTACCGACTGAAAATCCTCTTTATCTCTTATTTTAACTTTCAAAAGAAATCTGCGGAATAATACAACCGCAATTGTCAGCAAAAATGCGGCAATCGGGTATATAAAGCTCTCGGTCTGCATCATAACGGGCAACACAATTGCCGAAATCATCGGTGCAAATGTTGTTCCCGAAAACATAAAGAGAATTTGTGCAAATACAAATGCAATCAATATTTCAAGATAAAGCCCGACTTTTATGTATCGGACTGTCAGCACACCCGCAACAGCGCAAATCGCAATTAACGCAATCATTCGGCTGTCATTGACTTTCCAACCTTGCTTTTGTGTAACCATATAACCAATTGCAAGTGCCGTTATTTCAGGAAAGATTATCTCCCCCTCACCCAATATTTCCGCAACAAAAGTCATTATACCGACAAGTATAAGCGTTAATACATACGGTAATGCGTTTTTAAGTGCTTTTGTCAAATTCAGTTTCCTCATTTTTTATACTTCTACTCACTTTTCAATTCAAACTAACAGCACTATTGTATCATAAATCTGTCAGCATTAACAGACAAAATTTATTCACAGATTTTTTCCTTTAACAGCGTATCTGTCATTATGCGTGGATATGCAGGTCTTGCAAAAAACGCTGTACATATTGGAGGTTCAGTATATGATAAAAACGGCGCAGAAATTAGCGGCGTTTTTTAAGTCACCTACGGTTTAGGTATCAAAATATAAATATTTGTACAGCAAAGCCTCCTGCAACTGCTTAAATTTTACACATTACGGGATAATGGGTGTTGCACAATAACATTTATAATTTTTTTGGTTATTTAGTGTCGGATACTTTCTGACCGCATTCCGATTTGCCCGAGCGGATATACCATTACCGTGATATATGACGGATATTCAGTTTTTGCAAACAACTTAACGCTATTTGCTTAACGATTATACTAAACATATTCCGTTATGTTAAGTGGTTTTCGTAAAAACGTTATACTTTTTTGTTTTATGTTGCTTGACATATACTAAACATATATGATATGCTGATTGCACATTACATAAGTAAGGAGTGCAATTTTATGGCAATCGGAGAGAGAATAAGATTTTTTCGTAATCTTTGCGGAATGACACAGAAATATTTAGGACATGTGGTGGGATTTCCTGAAAAGACTGCCGATATTCGTATGGCACAGTATGAGTCAGGTTCAAGAACACCTAAAGCTGATTTAACAAATACTCTTGCACAGGTATTTGAAGTATCGCCGCAGGCGTTAACCGTTCCCGACATTGACAGCTACATCGGTCTTATGCACACCTTATTTACCCTTGAAGATATTGACGGCGAGCTTTGCCTGACGCTTGATAAACACAACAAAAGCTATGTGACTATGTTTGAAATGCTCAACGATTGGCGTAATCAAGCTGAGAAGCTAAAGAATGATGAAATCTCCGAAGATGAATATAACGATTGGAAATATAATTACCCAAAAACGAGGTAACAATTATGTATCTATATGTAGCAGAAACAAAAAAAGATAATGATAACCATTTGACCGCTGAAATTATAGAGGAGATAACTCAAGAAGAATTAGATGATTTAAATTCTGCTTTTACCTTTTGCGGAATATATCATCGCATTAATCAAATAAAAGATATTGTAATTGAAAATGGTATCGAGTTTCAGCAGTATATGAAAAGCGATAATTTATCAAGTATGAGTTTTCAAGGAGTTTCTCCAGAAAAACTCATACTAATCGCAAATAAACTTGTATTTAATTACGCTTCATCTATAAAAACCTATATTGATATGGAAACTCGACTTCTTAGAAAAAACAAAGGTGAAAATGAACTGAAACTATTCCGTTCAATTTGCAGTCAAATGTATGATAATAGCATTGAATATCGGTTTTGGGCTAATTTTAGAAACTACGTAGTACACTGTGAGTTTCCATATGCTGTATTTCACAATTCAATTGATGATGGGTGTAAAGTGATTTGTTTAAAGGATGACTTATTAAAATTTGATAATTGGAAGCATTCAAAAAATGATATTGAGAAGATGGACAATGAAATTGATATACCTTCATTAGTTAATAATATGAGTTCAAAGATTATTGTTTTATTTTGGGATTTCTTTACTTACTTTGGGCAAGAAATTGTTGATGGAATTGAAAAATATGGTTCTTTTTGTAGACGACATAACGTGAAAGCTCCTGCCATTATGAAATCCGAAGAAAAAGATCAATTTGAGAATATGAATATGCAACCACTTCCTGTACAAAAACTTTTTGCATCATTTGAAGCATTAAAGCAAAATCCTAATGTAAATATACATTATAAATAAAATAACCCCTCTCGAATGAACTAAGCGTTCAAACGAGAGGGGTTTCCTCTTGCTTGTTTTATTGTAAAGAATAGTAAACAGTATCAAAACGGTATCAACCAAACTTTTGAAGTGTCAAAAAGTCAGTGTTTAAGCCATTTCTTTGACTTCTGTTGTTATTGTACAAACCCCTCTACTCTCTTTGGGGTAATTTTTGTTATCCTCTATCTATATTGTTTAAACTCCGAATAAAACTCCGATTTTATTGCCAAAAGCCCAGTGTTTATCGAGCTTTTGGGCATAGAAAAAGCGACCTAAAAGATTGCTCTTCAAGGTCGCTCAAAGATATTAAAATTTACACATTACAGGATAATGGGTGTTGCACAATAACATGTGAAATTATTCCCACTCCTAAGTACAAAACAGACTTTAACTGTTTTTGCTTAGGAATTTTGACTTGATTTGCTTTAATTTGGTACAGATTATCTCAATTCTACGAGGTATTTCTGCTTTTGCTATCAAATAGCTATCACTTGGATGCTATCAAGCATTAGCCATCATCATATCATAATGTGCTTTATGGTCCATTTTAATAAAAATCTCCTTAAACACCTGTTTATAGCGTTCTACAGAATCCGTATAACTATCAATATACAAATCGTCTGGAATGGAATGAGAACCATCGTTAATCCAGCTAATCAACGAACGGCATATCATCTGGTCTTCTGTAGTATCAAAGGAGTTTACTATCGTTTCATCAACATTTTTACCTAATATATTGAAATAGTTTTCAATGATTCTTCTCATAATATTTTGAGTTGTAACTAACGAAGCATTTGTATTTGTTTTCAATTCTTGCCACAGAAGTTCATACGATGTTTTTATGGGGTTGTTTTTTTCAAATGCCCTTATTGTTGAAATGTTATTATCCTTGCTAATAATCCAATAATACACATCATTTAATGCTTTTGTTCTCCCATCCACAAACGAAGCTTCCTTATGAAAAAATACATTATGAGTAAGTATAAAAATTTGCTCAACATCTGAATTTCCATCACGGATATCTTTAATCAGTGATTTCACCATTGAGCTTACTATGTATAGTACAGTACTATCAAGGCTACAAATTGGGTCATCCAAAACTAACACCTTTTTTGAGGATACTTTAGAAGCGTCCATTGATCCTTTGGCAAACTGTAAAAAATATAGAAACGAGATAAAAGTTTCTTCGCCTTCGCTCAAAGTATTTGTAGCGAGCGTTCCATCCATTCGTTGAATTTGATATGAGTTCTCTTTTGTTGGCGATGGAACAATTTGAAAATTGGTAAACCCATAGGCTTTCAAAGAACGGTTAATTTCGTCTACCGTAGGTTGAACACTTGTAATGTTTTTTCCGGCTACGAATATTTTATTTTCTATATCATCTAACAGTTCCTTACACTGGGTGATGCCTTTTTGTATTCCGGATTTTGCTTTTTCAAAGCTTGACAAATCATTAATATATCCACTTATCAACGCTTCTTGTTCATCCATTAAATATTCCCAAACATCATCAATCAAAGTTGTTTTCTCATTATTATAGTTATCAACCATTGTGTTGTGTTTGATAATATTACTATTAGCGACTGATATCATATCGATTAAATCATTAACTTTTGATCTGCTATCGGGTATGTCTATTTTTTTACCAACTTCTTTTTCTTTAGCTGACATCACCGTTATTGTACTTAAAAACAGCGATTTTAATGCATCTAATAATGTTTTATATTTCTGAGTATCTAAATTTCCTATACTTGTTGCAATATCGTTTGATACAACACTTGATAATTGAGAAATCAATAAGTCAGAAATAGATTTATACTTTTCAATTATATTTTTTATATGTTCTATATTTTTTTCGTATTCTCCACTAAAAAAATCATTTAATTGTACTTCAAAATCTGCTGTAATGGTTTTTTGTTGACAAAAAGGACATACACCGTCTTCGCTAATATACGTGCGCCCTTTATTAACCCAATCTGCATTGTCAAGAAAGTCAATAAGCCTAGAAATAGGGACATCCTTATTTCCAACAATTACTTTTTCCCAGATTAAATCTTTCTCTATAGTCTCAAGTTCAGATATTAAATGCGAAACAGATATATCAATAGTATTACATTTTTCTGGTTTGTTTGAAAATAGGATGTCATAACGCTTTTTTAAGGACTCTCTTGTTTCATTTGAAAAATGGGATTTTTTATATCTCTTGATAACTTCGTCTCGAAACTTTTCTTTGTTGCCTCTTAATCCACTAAATACTTCTTGAAAATAAATCTCATTTTGTTTAAGAATGACATTCCAAACAGTATCCTTAAATTTATCTTTATGAGATTGCTCTTCATCTTTTTTCTTGTTTAAGCTATTTGTTCTTCTAACATAGTCCTCTTTCTTTATATCTCGCTCTTTTTTCATTTTATCAAGAGCTTCGATTTCCTCGATTGTTGCCTCACCTAAAGTAAACACACCGGCGATATTTTCTTTGAAATGACGAGCTCGAAAATCTCGATTATAAACAACAATATCTGTAGGCGTATCATTTTCCCAATTTATCTTGCAAGATGCATACTGAGGAGCAGTTTGATTATGTAAAAAATTACTGATTGTAGATTTGCCACTACCATTAGGCCCATAAAAGAAATTGACCTTTTGACAATTTTCTATAATAGCTCCATCAGCAGGATATGTTGCACAATTTTTCATAATAATAGATTTAATCATAAATCGGACCTCTTTTCAGATACTCATTGTATGTAGACTTTTTGTATTCATTTTGATTATACTATAAAATATGGAGGATTGCAACTATGGATATTATAAAAGTATTTGGTGATAACCTAAAAAAGTATCGTACAGCTATGGGAATATCTCAAGAAGCATTCGCTGAAAAGTGTGGTATGCACCGAACTTATATTAGTGCTATCGAGTGTTACCGCCGTAGCATTTCGCTTGAAAATATACAGCGTATAGCTGATGCACTTGAAATTGATACCTATAAACTGTTTTTGGAGGGTAAAAATGAACAGTAAAGAAGTTTTATCTCTAGCTAAAGAGAAACTTACATCGTTAGATAGCAATTTAATTGATGTATTAGATATCACTCGTCCTATTAGTGTTGAGTATGCAAAACAATTAGCAAAGGTAATTTCAAAGTTATCACCGTTATTAGGCAATATGATTGAATTTTCTACAGTTGATTTACTTAATCAGTCTAACTGGTCAAATAGTGGAAAATGGATACGTCAGGATCCGGGTTTTCCCGATGCATTATTCAAAAGTGAAACGGTCACTCCGAATCCTGGAATTGAAATTAAAGCGTGGTTTCCATTTGCCACAGAAATAACCGCCCGTTTCAAAGATAGTGTCACCATATTTGAAAATGACAATATAGACATGGCGTTAATTGCTTGGCTCCCAGAACACGTAATTTGGGGGAAACCTAAAATAATTGATGTTCTTGTTGTAAGTGGAAAAAGTGTTGCTGAAGCAAGAGATTTGCATTATCATAAACCTCCAGAATATCTTGTTTTTGAGCCTGAAGATACTACTTCACGAACTGCTAATTTGCAACAAACAAACACCAATGGATATAAGTTACAAGAAGATAAATGTGACCCTGTTGCTGCTGCAGCTGTTGTAGCGTCTTGGGGACCAAATGGAAAGACTTATGATCCTAGTCCCAATTATCAACGTCTATTACGCTCTCTTTATGCCGATTATGTATATAGACTTGACACTAATTATGCAAAAATAGACCGTATAGAACACGCTGAAATTAAGGCTTTTAAGTTGCGCGTATTGGAAACAGCTTTTAACGGGAAAACCATTCGAGAATGGGGTAATATACTTTCATCTAAAAACGAAAGAGAGCTGGAGAGCGCTTTAGAAACAATTCTGTAATGCTTGGGTTACACGCTTTTCTGCGATGCTAAATACATAACTATTAATCTCGGCACAATAACATATACGGTTTAATTCTATTGCCGCTATTGCTGTTGTGCATAAGCCTGCAAATGGATCCCAAACGACATCAGTTTCATCTGAGGTCATTTCAATTATCTGCTTAATTAGCTTTAATGGTTTTTGATTTAAGTGTATAGCTTTTTGGCCAAATTTTAATCGTTCGTTATTACGTAGTTGCGGAACTTGCCATACATTTGTGACTCCTATAGGACAGTAAAATTTAGCACGAAGTTGTTTCCATTCGTTATATGTTATAGGTTTAGTTCCGTTAATGGAAAAGTAAGGCTTTCCACTTTCACTACCATTTTCATTAGCATACAAAGCAATTTTTTCAAATGCGTCAGCAGGAGGCATATACCATAGATGACATTTAGTGAAGTACTTCCTAGTTGCCGCATTTTTTACACCACAAGCTTCATTGGCTTTTGAAAATGGCAATCCTGTTCTAGCCCATTCGTATCTAAGCCATTCTTTCATTGAGAGTAATTGTCCATTAACTTTAAATTCTGGTTTTCTTACATATTGAGCACATACCTCCGTTACTACTGGCAAATGTCGAATAGTTTTTGTGTTAGTATTACCGGCAACGTGGCTCATACCTTTATCCCATACGCAACACGAAACATAAGTCCAACCATATTTTTCCAAAATCGGATGGACGTTAGCCCAACCAACTTCTGTATTCCAAAACCAAAGTGTTGTGATTGGACTTGACAGTTCGCTCCATTTTTTGATATGAGGTTCATACCAATCCGCAAGTTCGCTTGCAGAAAGTAAATCGCCAGGGTACCCATTTATGCCATATGGGCCGTCACTAATTATTATCGTTGGCGATTTCCATTTATCATAAACATTTATTGCATCATCACAAACGAGATGAATATTTCTATTAAGATTTATCACAATTATTTCTCCTCGACAAACTCCATAATATTTTCAATGCGACACTCCAAGGCTACACATATTTTTTCTAAAGAGTCAACAGATACAGGCTCGTTTTTCCCTAATTTTGCTAAAACATTACTGCTTATTCCACATAACTGTTTTAAATCGGTTCGTTTAAGCTTTTTATCTATTAGAAGTTTCCAAAGATTATCATAACAAACAGCCATTTGATGACCTCCACAATTTGATGTTTCTAATTATATACCAAAAATCACGATATGTCAACTTATAATAACTATTTCGTGACTTATAAACAAATAAAAAGACACCGAGTGCAACTCATTATAAGAGCTACACTCGGCGTGATTTTTAACCGTAGATTAAATATAAATTTACAATTTCTGTCGCCCTATTCCGAATATTATTCATCTTCTGCACCCAGAGCATCATATCGGTTGATTTGAGTTCCTCGGTCACATTTTCCTTTTCGGCTAAGTCTTTTACCAGCCGGAGAAAAAGTTGTTGAGCCTGCTGTTCAATATCGGCAAGATATGAATTGAGCTTACCGCTTGTCAGCAAATTGTAGTAATGCACCTTATGATTTTGCTTCAAATATCGTTTATGCCTCATTCCCCAAACGCCGATATTTGCTTCCTGTTCTTCTTCCGCCGGTAATAAATCGGGCAACATATAGTCGCCCACCTGCGTATAAGTACCGTCTTGCTTTTCAAAAATTGTGTTTGCCATTTTGTTTTACCTCCAAAAATTTATTTATCTTGAGCGTGGATTTTCACGCTTACGACCTTTAATATTTCTTGCCTGTTCAAGCAGCTCGTCAATCTGTTTATGCCCGAAAACCTTACGCAAGAGTTTGTAGTCTTTGACCTCTGAGCGCAGATTTTCGTTTTCACTTTTCAGTTTGCTGTTGATTTTAGACAACATTTCATTCTCTCGATAGAGGTTGCCGTTTATGATGTTTAATCTATGGTAATTGTCCCAACCTTCAAAGCAACGAGCTAATGCAGTCTTGACTAACGCTTTTAATTTTTGAATAAGCGGCTCTGCAATTTTGGTTTTATATGCTTTTGCAGACATAAAACCTTGCGGCTCGGAGAGCTGATATTCGGGTGCGTTATCGAGCATTTCATCAACATTTTTTAAGTTTTCCAAACCATCATCATAGTTTAACACTCGCTCGGATAACACATTAAATTCTGCTTGTTTTACTTCGATTTTAGCACCCAATTGTTCAAGTTCTGCTGTTCTTTCTTGCTTTTTATAATCAAGAACAGACAAATGTTTTTCGTGCGTTCCTTTGTGTTCCCACTCAATTCCGTGTCGTTCCATAACGAATGCGAGTGCGGATTTTTCTGCGCTTACCCACTGATTCCACTCGGTATCTCCACGAGTTCCGCCTTTGAAACCTTGTGTGGCTAACGCTTGTTTCAGGCTTACTCTCGTATCAACTCCACGCTTGCTGCCGGTTGTGAACGGAACAAAATCAATGTGCAAATGAGGCGTTGCCTCGTCCATATGCAGATGAGCAGAGAACACTTTTAGGTTGGGATTTCGCTCTTGAAATCCCCGATAATACTCATCTAAAACCTGCAGTGCAAGCTGTCCGTTTTCGCTTTCTGCACTCATATTTTCATTATCGCCAATCTGCAAAATCAGTTCGTGGAACGGCTTTTCCTGCTTAGAATTTCTGATTTTTTCATAGTAATTTTCTATTCTGCGGTCGGCTCTTGTCTGTTTTTCGTTGTATCTTTTGAGTGCTTCGTCAAACAATTCGTGATAGATTTTCTTTATCGGCTCGTTACAGTAATCAATGTTCAAATGCGTTCTGCTACCGTCAACATTTTCAGCCTTAAACTTGCGGCTGTTATGATTGACCGAGCCTTTACCCACCATTGCGCTTATCGTTCTTTGCATTATATACACCTCCAATCTCATAAACTTGCTCGTCCTCGGTTCTGTTACTCTTGTCAAGAGTAACGCAAAAGCACTTTTGACAGCGGAGCTATCAAAAATGCAACCTGCAAGCAGGTTTTGCGCTCTCCGAGGGGCAAAGAGCTGCCTTTGAAAAGGCACTCTCTGCACATTCCGCTAAACTTTATCTGTGTCGGTCTGTGTCGATAGTGACGGTGATTTTGTCACCGCCTAAAACAGCGACACAACCGTCACACATCGTCACGCTGTTCATAAGTCAAACTAACTTTACGCCCATCGTGACAGCGTTTGTTCTGATAACGGATTCCATACTCATCGAACAAACGCCCTGCATTGATATTAAGCTTCATCGTCAAAGCGTTTGCTTTCATTTCAACGCCGAGAAATTCAACAAGTTCCGTCGGGCTGCCATACCATTCGGGATTTTCATTTGTGATTTTGACGGCGATATTTTCAAGCAAAGGTTCAGGCGGCAATTTCCAAAGTTCCGTTTCGGTTCTCTCAAGTTCCCACACAAGGGTTTCAGGATTGCGATTGAGATAAATCTTTTGATCGGGCTGGTCTCTGCCTGAAACTTCAAGCGTTGCCGAATTGCTTGTTCGTTTTTCTTTCCGTAAAATAAAGCCACCGTCGGCGGCGCCAAGCAATCCGTTAGTTCCCGAAATCATATCAAACTTATCCTCAGAGTTCTGCTTGCGTGTATGATGAACAAGCAGCAAACATATTCCGTAACTGTCCGCAAACTTTTTAAGCCTTGTTATAATCTCATAATCGTTTGCGTAACTGTAATTATCACCGCCCACTTCACGCACCTTTTGGAGAGTGTCTATGATAATCAATTTTGTATCGGGGTGTTCTGCCATAAATCTTGTAAGCTGTTCGTCAAGTCCACTTCCAAATTGACACGCCGAAACAGAAAAGTACAAATTATTCGCACTTTCTGTTCCGAACATCCTATACAATCTTTCTTGCAATCTGTGGTAATCATCTTCAAGAGCAAGGTACAAAACAGTTCCTTTTCTCACATCAAAATTCCAAAGCGGTGTGCCTGTGCTGATGTGATATGCAAGCTGTGCCATAAGAAAACTTTTGCCGAGTTTTGGTGCTCCTGCAAAAATATATGTGCCCGGATAAAGCAAACCGTCAATCAGCGGCGGTTTACTTTGATATACCGTGTTATACAACTCACGCATAGAAATCGTTTTCAAATGTGATGGATCGAGCTGTTGCAAAAATTCTTTTTGCATTTCTTCAAGATAATCATCTAAACTCTTGTCATTTTCGTTAGAATCAGTTATACTGTTATTAGTTTGTTTTAGGATTGACTGCTCCGTATCTGCGCCAACAGATACAATCGGAGCGGCCTTTTCTTTTTCTGTCATTCTGATACCTCCTTTAATCCGCCGAGAATATCGGCAATCATTTCGATTAAGTCAAGCAATTCGTCATCGAGTTCGCCGTCGTTTTCAATTCTTTGTAATTCCGTAAGTACATCTGCAAGATTATTACGCAAAGCCTTATATACTCTCGGATTGCCTTGAACTACAACCTCTTTGTTTATAAGTCGCCTTGTGATATAGTCCTGTTTGGTTAAACCCGAAAGCTGAACATAGCGTTCAATCTGTTCCCACTCTTCGGACGAAACTCTGAACGCTACGGTTTTGTTTCTCCAACGGTTGTGTTCATCTTTGTTTTTCAGTGACATATTATTTTTTCTCCTTCCATAATTCATCAAGGGTGTTTGCCATTTCGTTTTGTTTTGACGGATATATGTGCGTATATCTGTCGGTGATTTCCACTGTTTCGTGACCAACCCTGTCAGCAATAGCAGCGGCTTGGTAGCCTTGATTTATTAAAAGCGAAACATGCGAATGTCTTAAATCGTGAATACGAATACGCTTTACGCCTGCGGCTTTTGAGCCTCTGTCCATTTCGTGATGAAGATAGCTTTTTGAAATAGGGAATATTCTGTCGCTGTCATTCGGTGAATAAAACATTTTCAAGTATTCTTGCATTTCATCACATAAAAACTGCGGCATTTTTATTGTTCGATTGCTTTTCTCCGTTTTCGGTGGAGTAATAACATCTTCTCCGTGCAATCTTTGATAAGATTTGTTGATTGTAAGCATATTGTTTTTAAAGTCAAAATCACCGGCAGTTAATGCAAGCAACTCACCTACACGAATACCTGTCCAATAAAGCATTTGAAAAGCATAGTAGGAAAGCGGCTTGTCCATCATCTCATCAGAGAACTTACTGTATTCCTCCACAGTCCAATAACTCATTTCCTTGCGTTCTTCCTTACCCATATTACCGACCGTGGATGCCGGATTTAATCTTAAACCGTAAATCTTGATTGCGTGATTGAACAATGCGCTCAATTGATTGTGAATCGTCTTTAAATACCCTTGAGAAAGTGGCTCTCCGCTTGAATTAGTCATTTTTCTAATTTCATTTTGCCAAGCAATAACATCTTTTGACGATATATCGCATAATCGCTTATGCTCAAAATACGGCAATATTTTAGTTTGAATAATATGCTCTTTGGTAAGCCAAGTGTTTTCCTTTAACTTCGGTCGAACATCTTTTTCGTACAGTTCCGTAAAAGTCTTAAATGGCATAGTAACATCGGCTTTCTTTTCTGTCAGAAATGCTCGTTCCCACTCCTGTGCCTCTCGTTTGGTGGCAAAGCCACGCTTTAATTTTTGCTGTCGCAATCCTTGCCAGTCTGTGTAACGAAACTGCACATACCAAGTTCCGTTTTTTTCATTTTTAAATGCTCCCATTTTAATCGCTCCTTTCAGTCGTTTTGGTTGAGTAAAATTTTTCGTGAAAGAATTTACGGTCAATTCTGCCGGGAATTGTAATACACCCGGTTGACTGCAATTCTTTATTTAATTTGCGTATAAGTTTGTAAGCGTAAGAAACGGAAACGCCCATTTCTTCTGCCACATCCTCAACACGCATAAACATTTTGTTTGACATTAACATCATCCTTTCATTCTTAATTTTCATAATTATTTAGTGTCGGAGAACTTTCTGACCGCATTCCGATTTGCCCGAGCGGATACACCATTACCGTGATGTATGACGGCTATTCAGTTGTTTGCAAATAGACTTAACGCTATTTGCTTAATGATTATACTAAACATATTCCGTTATGTCAAGTGGCTTTCTTAAAAATATTAAACTTTTTTGTTTTATGTCACTTGACATCGCTTAACTTGTTATGCTATGATATTTAACAGTAAAGTGAGAGGAGCTATAGTATGGCTATCGGCGAAAGAATAAGATTTTTTAGAAATTTAAAAGGTATGACTCAAAAGTATCTCGGTATGCAGGTGGGCTTTCCGGAGAAAACCGCTGACATCCGTATGGCACAGTATGAATCCGGCAGCAGAACGCCTAAGGCTGATTTAACAAACAACCTTGCAAATGTATTTGGTGTTTCTACAAGTGCTTTAACTGTGCCGGATATTGACAGTTACAACGGCTTAATGCACACGCTGTTTACTCTTGAAGATTTATATGGCTTCCGTATTGATAAACTTGATGACGAGCTTTGCATACGCCTTGATAAGGGTATGGGAACAAATTACCTTACAATGTTTGATATGTTTTCCGCTTGGCAGGAACAAGCCGAAAAGCTTAAGAACGGAGAAATCACAAAAGAGGAATACGATAATTGGAGATATAACTACCCCGAAAGCGTAGCTTTTAATTCTCGTAAGTAAAACAGAATATAATAGAAAACGCAAAAAGGCATTACCGACTGCAAAAGTCAGTAATGCCTTTTATAGTATTAAGATAATTGTACCTGCAAACCGATAGAACACTTAGAATAAAGTTGTTTTACAGTTTGCTATCATTTTGCTATCAAATCGGGAATTTGAGAGCCTAAAACCCAGTGTTTATGCGTGTTTACGCTACTCTTGATATTATTCCCACTCTACTGTTCCGGGGGGTTTACTTGTTATATCATAGACTACTCTGTTGACATGTTCTACTTCGTTGATGATGCGGTTGGAGACTCTGCCTAGGATTTCGTAGGGGATTTTTGCCCAGTCGGCTGTCATAAAATCATCGGTTGTAACGGCACGGAGAGCGATGAGTTCGTCATATGTTCTTGCGTCACCCATAACGCCTACGGTTTTAACACCCGGGAGAACTGCGAAGAACTGGCTCATCTTATCTGCGTAACCGCACTTATCCATTTCATCACGAAGAATTGCATCGGCTTCCTGAAGAATATGAACCTTTTCGGCTGTAACTTCACCGATTACACGCACACCGAGTCCCGGACCCGGGAACGGCTGACGCCATACGAGGTCGTGCGGAAGTCCAAGCTTCTCACCTACTACTCTTACCTCATCCTTGAAAAGGTCTTTAAGCGGTTCAATTACACCTGCAAAGTCAATATCTTCCGGGATACCAACCTGATTGTGATGTGTTTTGATTTTTGCGGCATCGCCTTTGCCGCTTTCGATACGGTCGGGATAAATTGTACCCTGTGCAAAATAACCCTCGCCGTAGCTTTCACGGATTTTGTTCCAGAACACCTTATAGAATTCTGTACCTATAATGTGGCGTTTTTCTTCGGGTTCTTCAACACCTTTAAGCTTTGCAAGGAACTCTTCCTGACAATTAATGCGGACAAAGTTCATGTCAAAAAGCTTTGTAAAGGTCTGCTCTACAAAGTCGCCCTCGTCTTTTCTCATAAGTCCCTGATCAACGAAAACGCAGGTAAGCTGTTTACCGACTGCCTTACTGAGAAGTGCTGCGGCAACGGATGAATCTACACCGCCCGAAAGTCCGAGAACTACACCCTTATCACCAATCTGCTCTTTAAGCTGTGCAACAGTTGTGTCGATGAAGCTTTCCATTTTCCACTCACCCTTACATTCGCAAACATCATAAAGGAATGAACGGAGCATATCTTTACCGTTATCTGTATGGTTAACTTCGGGATGGAACTGAACACCGTAAAACTTTTTTTCAGGACATGACATTGCGGCTACAGGACATACATCCGTTGTAGCTGTAATGCTGAATCCTTCGGGAGCTTCATTGATATAGTCACGGTGACTCATCCATGAAATTCCTTCACTCTTTACGGATTTAAAGAGTATATCATTGTTATTATATCTTGTAACTGTCTTGCCGTACTCACTTGATGAATTGTCTGTAGCCGAAACAACATTGCCGCCGAGTGTGTATGCCATAAGCTGACAACCGTAGCAAATGCCGAGAATCGGAATTCCGAGTTCAAAAATTTCAGGAGTATAGTGCGGTGATGACTCGTCATAAACGCTGTTAGGACCGCCTGTGAAGATAATACCTTTTGGGCTAATGTCTTTGATTTTCTGAATATCAACGGTATAAGGAAGAATTTCGCAATACACATTGCACTCACGAACTCTTCTTGCAATCAGCTGATTGTACTGACCGCCGAAATCAAGAACAATGACAGTTTCTTTTGTAGCATTGCTCATAGTAAAATTCCTTTCAAATTTAAAGAATACCGCACAGAATTTGTGCGGTATTCAATTAATATTTTAATTATCTGTAAATAATATCGTTTCTGGAAGGACCGTTTGAAACCATTGTAATCGGCACACCGATAGCCTTTTCGGCAAATTCAATGTATTCACGGCATTCCTTAGGAAGCTTGTCATATTCTGTAATACCTGAAATTGAACATTTCCAGCCCTTGAGCTTTTTGAGGATAGGTTTGCATCTTTTAAGCTTTGTTGTTGACGGGAAGTAGTCAATTTCCTTGCCGTCAAGCTCATAACCTACACAAACAGGGATTTCATCAAGATATCCGAGAACATCAAGAACCGTGAACGCAACCTGTGTTGCACCCTGAACCATACAACCGTAGCGTGTTGCAACGAGGTCAAGCCAACCCATTCTTCTCGGTCTGCCTGTTGTTGCACCAAATTCTCCGCCGTCACCGCCTCTTCTGCGAAGTTCGTCAGCCTCATCGCCGAAGATTTCAGAAACAAATTCACCTGCGCCTACCGCACTTGAATAAGCCTTGACAACTGTGATGATTTCTTTGATTTCATACGGAGGAATACCTGCACCAACAGCACCGTAACCTGCGATTGTATTGGATGAAGTAACCATAGGATAAATGCCGAAGTCAGTATCCTTGAGTGAACCAAGCTGTCCTTCAAGAAGAATATTCTTTCCGTCTTTGAGCGCATTATGAACAAAAGTGAATGCGTCACCGACATAAGGAGCAAGAAGTTCCTTATATTCCATTAGTTTGTCAAAAACTTCCTGTTCTGTGATTTCGGGCTTGTTGTAGAGGTTTTTCAGAGTTGCATTCTTGATTTCAAGAGCGTGTCTGATTTTCTCTCTGAGTGAATCTGGATCATCATAAAGTTCATTAATCTGGAAACCGATTTTTGAATACTTGTCAGAATAGAACGGAGCGATACCGCTCTTTGTTGAACCGAAAGAATTTTTGCCGAGACGCTCTTCCTCATAGCAGTCAAATGCTACATGGTAAGGCATAACAATTTGTGCTCTGTCAGAAATAATAATGTTTGGCTCGGGAACTCCGCGATCTTTGAGGTGAGCCATTTCCTTAACGAAGTTTTCAACGCTGAAAGCAACACCGTTGCCGATTATATTGGTGATATTCTGATGGAAAACACCCGAAGGAAGCTGGTGAAGAGCAAATTTTCCGTAATCGTTGACAATTGTATGTCCTGCATTTGCACCGCCTTGAAAACGAATTACGATGTCGCTGTCGTTTGCGAGAACATCGGTAATTTTACCCTTGCCCTCGTCGCCCCAGTTGGCACCTACAATTGCTTTTACCATTTTACAAAACTCCTTTTTACAGACGCATGGTCTGCTATAAATAAAATATATACTTGAACCAAAGGTTCGATTAAATCAGTCTAATTAAACATTGATTTCAGGCTTGTCAGACTCAACATCTGCGTACTTTTCAAGAACAGGCTTGATGCACTCGTTGAGGAAGTCCTCTGTCTGCTCTTTTGCTCTGCCTGTGTAGTTTTCCGGCTTGAGAATCTTCTCAAGCTCTTCAAGAGTAACTCCGAATGCCTCATCTGCGGCAATTCTCTCGAGAAGGTCATTCTCGCCGCCTTCAACCTTAACTACTCTTGACGCAGCCATTGAATGCTCACGGATTTTCTCGTGAAGCTGCTGTCTGTCAGCACCACGCTTTTTAACTGCATCCATCATAATATTCTCTGTTGCCATGAACGGAAGTTCTTTTCTGAGTCTTTGTTCAATTACCTTTGGATAAACGACAAGACCGTCTGCAACATTTGCATAAAGTGAAAGGATGCCGTCAACTGCGAGGAATGCCTCCGGAACACTGAGACGCTTGTTGGCTGAGTCATCAAGTGTTCTTTCAAACCACTGTGTGGCAGTTGTAAAGTAACCGTTGAGAACATCAACCATAACATATCTTGAAAGTGAACCTATACGCTCACTCCTCATTGGGTTGCGCTTGTAAGCCATAGCCGATGAACCGATCTGATTCTTTTCAAACGGCTCTTCAACCTCTTTGAGGTGCTGAAGAAGTCTGATATCATTTGAGAATTTAGCGGCTGACTGAGCAATTCCCGCAAGAACATTGAGGAACTGTGAGTCAAGCTTTCTTGAATATGTCTGACCTGATACAGGGAAACAAGCCTTGTAGCCCATTTTTTCTGCAATCTTATGATCAAGCATTTTGCACTTTTCGTGATCTCCGTCAAAGAGTTCAAGGAAACTTGCCTGTGTACCTGTTGTACCCTTTGAACCGAGAAGCTTAGCCTTTGAAAGCTGATACTCAACATCTTCAAGATCCATAAGGAGCTCCTGAAGCCAGAGAGTCGCTCTCTTACCTACTGTTGTAGGCTGTGCAGGCTGAAAATGAGTGAATGCAAGGGTTGGAAGAGCCTTGTATTCATCGGCAAACTTTGAAAGGTTGCGGATAACTGTGATAAGCTTATTTCTGATAAGCTTGAGTCCTTCTGTCATAATGATGATATCTGTGTTATCACCGACATAGCAGGAGGTTGCTCCGAGATGAATAATGCCCTTTGCGTTCGGACACTGAACACCGTAAGCATATACATGTGACATTACATCGTGACGAACAATTTTCTCTCTTTCCTGTGCAACTTCATAGTTGATATCATCAGCATGAGCCTTGAGTTCGTCAATCTGCTCCTGTGTAATTGGGAGTCCGAGTTCTTTTTCCGATTCTGCAAGAGCAATCCAGAGCTTTCTCCATGTTCTGAATTTTTTATCCGGCGAGAAAATGTATTTCATTTCCTTGCTTGCATAACGGGCTGACAAGGGTGATTCATAAGTATCTTTTACCATTATTTACATCCTTTCAATTAGTTGTCCTTTTTATTGTTTTCATCGAAGTTCATTCCGCCACGCTCTTTGCCCTTAAAGGTTTCTTTTGTGATAGGAGCGGGGTAATTACCCGTAAAGCAACCGTCACAAAAGCCTACGGGAGCGTTGTGAATCATCTCACGAAGTGACTCAACAGGGAGGTATCCGAGGGAATCAGCCTTGCTGAGCTTTGTGATTTCTTCGATTGTATGGTTGCAGGCAATAAGTTCTCCTCTTGACGGAATGTCAGTACCGTAATAACACGGCCACATAAACGGAGGTGAACTGATACGCATATGTACCTCTTTTGCGCCTGCCTCTTTGAGCATTGTAACAATTCGGTCAACAGTTGTACCACGCACAATGCTGTCATCAATAATAACAACTCTCTTGCCTTTGATTTTGTCGGCAATCGGGTTGAGTTTAATTTTTACGCTTTTCATTCGTTCCTTCTGACTTGGCTTTATGAAGGTTCTGCCGATGTAGCTGTTCTTCACAATAGCCTTTTCATAAGGAATTCCTGATTCTTCGCTGTAACCGATTGCGGCATCAATTCCCGATTCGGGAACACCGACAACCATATCAGCCTCAACAGGGTATTTTCTTGCAAGAATTCGTCCTGCCTGCTTTCTTGCCTCATAAACGCTTACTCCGTCAATAAAGGAGTCTGAACGGGCAAAATAAATATACTCAAAAATGCAAAGTGCCTTTTTCTTGTCACCAAAGTCGGGTTTCATACTGCGGACACCGTTTTGGTCTACAATTACGATTTCGCCCGGTTCAATATCACGGACAAATTCTGCACCGCAGGCATCAAGAGCCGCACTTTCACTTGCAAAAACATAGGAATCGTTGTACTTGCCCATACAAAGCGGTCTGAATCCGTGAGGATCACGAGCCGCAATAAGCTTTCTCGGGCTCATAACGAGGAGCGAATAAGCTCCCTCAATTACCTGCATTGTTCTTGCAACGGCATCTTCAACAGAATGACATTTAAGTCTTTCACGGGCAATTACATAGCAGATAACCTCGCTGTCGATTGTTGTCTGAAAGATTGCGCCACGCTGTTCAAGACTTCTGCGGATTTCAAGCGCATTGGTAAGGTTGCCGTTATGGGCAATTGAAAGCGTACCCTTTACATAACGCATAACAAGCGGTTGTGCATTTTCCAGCACAGAACCGCCTGCAGTCGAGTAACGGACATGCGAAACCGCCATTTGTCCGTTGAGAGAATCAAGAATTTTGTTGTTAAAGACCTCGGTAACAAGGCCCATATCTTTGTGATAATCAATTACACCTTCGTCAGATACAGCGATGCCGCAGCTTTCCTGTCCTCTGTGCTGGAGAGCAAGCAAGCCGTTATAACAAGCGTATGCAGGGTTAATTGTGCCGTCGCTGAATATGCCGAATACTCCGCACTCTTCGTGCAGACCTTCTTTTGCAAAATTATCGAAAGAAAATTCCAAGGTGCCACCATCCGATTAATCAAAATAACTATCCAAAGTTTAATTCACATATCTTAATTCAAAAATTCACAATGTAGTTATTATGCAAGACCTACACGCTTCATCATTTCGGCATAAGCCTCTTCAACACCGCCCATGTCACGACGGAAACGGTCTTTGTCGAGTTTTTCCTGAGTATCCATATCCCAGAAACGGCATGTATCGGGAGAAATTTCGTCAGCAAGGAGAATCTTGCCCTTGTATCTGCCGAACTCAATCTTGAAGTCAATAAGATCAACCTTGCACTGCTTGAAGAATTCAATCATAATCTCATTAATCTTGAAAGCCATTTCTGTGATTGTGTCGATTTCTTCCTTTGTAGCAAAGCCTGCTGCGAGGATGTGATATTCATTTACCATAGGATCGCCGAGTTCATCGTTCTTATAGCAGAATTCAAGAACAGGAGTCTTCATAGGAGTGCCTTCGGGAAGACCGAGACGCTTTGAAAGACTGCCGGCAGCTTTATTTCTTAAAATTACCTCGAGAGGAACAATTTCAACCTTCTTGAGGACTGTATCTCTGTCGTTAAGCTCTTCAACAAAGTCTGTTGCAATGCCATGCTTTTCGAGAAGCTTGAACATAAAGTTTGACATACGGTTGTTTACAACACCCTTGCCAACGATTGTACCCTTTTTCTCGCCGTTGAATGCAGTTGCGTCATCCTTGTAGGAAACGATGCAGAGATCGGGATCTTCTGTAGAAAATACCTTTTTAGCTTTTCCTTCGTAAAGTAATTCTTTCTTTTCCATAATCAAATCCTCCATAAAGATGCGGCTTTGCGCCGTAATTAAAAAACAATACAAGATACATTATAATATATAAATCAAAAATAAGCAACCGTATGAGAATTAAAAATAAAAAAATTGACGAATTTTTTAAAAAATTGCCTGTATCGAAAAATTATGAAACAAAAATAATCTTAAACAGGGCATTTTTGCAAAAGGAAAAGGAACAATACGGCGTGTATTGCTCCTTTGAAATTAAACTCTGACTGTATTCTGCTTATTTCTGAATACGAAAAGTATTATCGGTCTAAAAAGTCCGAAGGTAAGGACATTTACTACTGTGAGAACATCCGAATATCTGATGTTAAGATTTTTGAATATTTTATCGGCGATAATTACATCTATCACAAATGAGGCAATGACACAAGCTAACAGGGCAATCAAGCCGATGATACCGATTTCCAGTTCAAAGCAGAAAAACAGAACGGCAACGGTTGCGATTGAAAGGTTCAGCACACCTTCTATTATGCCTAAAGCCTTATTCCCTGCAATTTTACCGAGGAGATATTTATTATAAAACGGAATCCAAGCTGTACCGCTGTGCTTATAGTACAAGTTCTTGCACATACCCATTGCCGCAATGCTCTCAAAAACATAGCTTACTGCAAAATAAATAATCAGCACGGCAATTACTGCTATAAAAAACATATACATAGCCGAAAGCATTCCCATTAAAAGCATAACACTTATTCCGCCCATAATTATCGCCCTCCGAAATATACTAAAAAAGGACACTAACTCTATGAGTTAATGTCCTTTTGGTGCCGGTGACCGGACTTGAACCGGTACGGTATCGCTACCGGCGGATTTTGAGTCCGCTACGTCTGCCAATTCCATCACACCGGCAAATGCAAAACATATTATACAATACAAATCAGGAAAAATCAAGTTATATTTTTAAATTTTTTGCCTTAATTACTACGCTGTAAATAGAGGTGAATCAATTTGTGTGAAAATACAAACGGTTTTTCTTCTTTGGCGTCGATTTTGAGTGAATTTATTATACTGTATTTTAAAGTTACTTTTTGTCGGATTACATCATTTTAATCATGCAAATACTTTATACGGATGTTTTAATCCTTGAAAATAATATGCCTCTATGTTAGAATAGCTTTGAGGATGTGATAATTTGATAAATAACCAGTTTTCGGGTAATAATATGCCGTTTTACGGCAATAACCTTAATTATAACCGCAATTTCAAAAAAGAGTTCCAGTATGATAATCTCAAGCAAAGATCAAGCGGTTTAGGTTTTTTTGTATTTGCGTATTCGCTTACAATGACAGTAAGCGCAATGATAGTTGTAGAAGTTTTCAAGGCTTTTGGTTCGGCAAAATATATTTATTCTGACAATTATTCAATACTGACTTACTTTATGGATATATTTATTTCCGTATTTGCCGTTGTTGTTCCTGCATTTTTTTATATAAAGCTTTCAAGAAACAGTTTAAATGATATTATCAGCACAAAATATGTAAAACAAAAAAGTATGATACCCATTCTGTTTCTCGGAATGGGGGGTGCGATGATTGCAAATGTTGCCACGAGTGTTATCGCAGACAACTTCTCGCTTTTCGGAATTGAAAACACATCTTCGGGATTGACAATCGGAGATTCAAGTGTTTTGAGTATTGTTCTGAACATAATTTCAACAGCAATCGTCCCCGCTTTTGCCGAAGAATTTGCTTTCAGAGGAATAGTTATGGGTTCTCTGAGAAAGTTCGGTGATACAACAGCAGTTATAGGCTCTGCAATTTTGTTCGGTGCAATGCATCAGAATATATCACAAATTCCGTTTGCGTTTATTCTCGGACTTATTTTTGCGTATGTCGATTGCAAATTCAATTCCATTCTTCCGTCAATTGCAATCCATTTTCTTAATAACCTATATGCTGTTTCCATGAGCATTTTAAGAGATGCAAACATTGTTTCCGATTATGCGGCGACAATAATCAGTTACAGCCTGATTATTTTCTTCTGTATTGCAGGCTTTGTTTCATATATCGTACTCGCCAAAAATGATAAGAACTTTTTCAAAATGTCTGATAAGAAAGACGGAATTGTAAGTGAACTTAACTTAAAAGAGAAAATGACTGCATTTCTTGTGAATCCCGGTATCATACTTTCACTTGTACTTTTTCTGATAACTACAATCACAAATTTAGGATTAATTAACAATGGATAAAACTTTATACTATATGCAAAAGGCTATTGAACAGGCTGAGATTGCCGCTGCGGAAAACGAAGTTCCCGTCGGTGCGGTAATTGTCAGAAATGATGAAATTGTTGCCACAGGAAGAAATCGCCGTGAACAAAGCAAGAACGCTCTTCTTCATGCCGAAACCGACGCAATATACAATGCCTGTCAAAAGCTTGGCGGTTGGAGATTGTGGAACTGTGAAATTTATGTAACACTTGAGCCTTGCCCTATGTGTGCAGGTGCAATAATCAACGCTCATATTCCAAAGGTATATTTCGGCGCATACGACTTAAAAAACGGTGCTTGCGGTACAATTACGAATCTGTTCCAGATGCCGTTCAATTTCAAGCCTGAATCAGTCGGCGGTATTATGCAGGAGGAGTGTTCTAAACTTCTCACCGACTTTTTTAAAAACTTACGCAATAAAAAATCATAGAAAAAATCCCGCTTACAAAAGCGGGATTTTTTATTTGCTGTTATAATCAAAGCAACAAGATTATATTATTTTTCATCTCTTAAAATCTTACTTGCCGCAAGCATTACACCGAGCTTACCGCTGTGGAAGTTAAGACTTCCCTGCATCCATACTGCATACGGTTCACGCAACGGTGCGTCTGCAGAAAGTTCAATAGATGAACCGAGAGTAAATGCGCCTGCCGCCATAACTACCTGACTTTCGTAACCCGGCATATCCGACGGAATCGGAGATACAAAACTGTCAACAGCCGAACCGCTCTGAACACCCTCGCAAAAGCGGCATACCTTTTCTGCATTACCGAGCATGATAAGCTGAATGATATCTCCTCTTGCATCATTGTACTTAGGACTTGTTTCATAACCGAGAATTTCAAAAAGTGCCGATGCAAATACTGCAGTTTTAAGTGCTTCCCCCGTAACATGAGGAGCATGGTACGCACCCATAAAAAGTTCTCTGTTTGCGTTAAGAGTAGCACCGATTTCTTTGCCTGTACCGGGAGTGGTAAGTCTGTAGGCACACATCTCTACAAGTTCTTTCTTACCTGCAATATATCCGCCTGTAGGAGCAATACCGCCACCCGGATTCTTGATAAGAGAGCCTGCCATCATATCTACGCCCACTGACAAAGGTTCAACCTTGTCAATGAATTCACCGTAACAGTTATCAAGCATAATAATACTTTCGGGCGAATTGGCTTTTGAAATTTCACAAAGCTTTTTGATTTCTCTCCATGTGAGCGTAGGTCTTGTGCTGTAGCCTCTTGAACGCTGTATGTAAACCATTTTAGGCTTTTTTTCTGCAATGTCGCTTGCGATTTTGTCATAGTCAAGTGTGCCGTCAAGATTAAGCTCGGTCATTTCAAAATTGATTGAAAAGTCCTTGAGTGAACCTGGATAGTCACCCTCAATGCCTATAGCAGAACGGATTGTATCATACGGCATTCCTGTTACGGAAAGCATTGTATCTCCAGGTCTTAAAACGCCGAAAAGTGCAACTGTAAGGGCATGAGTACCGCTTACGAAATTATGACGGACAAGTGCGTCTTCTGCATCAAAAACATAGGCATAGACCTTGTCAAGAGCCTCTCTGCCTGCATCGTCGTATCCGTAGCCTGTAGAACCCCAAAGGTGACTTTCACGAACATCTGCAAGCTGAAAAGCCTTTATCATCTTCTGCTGGTTGTATTCCTGAATATCGTCAATCTCCGCAAGCTTGTCCTTGCAAAGCTCCATTGCCTTTTCGGATGCTTTTATAACTCTTTCATCTATATCAAAAAAACTCAAATATATCACCTTTCAAAATAATATTCCTGCCATGATCCGCACTGTTCAAAACCGAGATTATTATAAAACGACTGATTTGCATTCTTGGCTCTGTGAAGATACACGGTCTTGTTCTCGGCAATCAGTCTGTTGGATATGTACTTTACAACAGTTGAACCGTAGCCGTGCTTTCTGTAGTCGGGATGACACGATACCGCACCCAACACGGCACTGTTACTGCTTTCGGCAACGGTCATAGCCATTGCAACAAGTTTTGTGCCGTCATAAACACCGTACATTCTCGTTGCATTATGACGAAGCTTGTGATTCACATCAACATAAAAATCATCAAACGGCGGCGGAACAAAATTTTCATCGGCACAGCTTACGATGAGATTATAAACCTCTTTAATATCGGGAACATCAAAATTTATACTTTCGTCAACATTTTCAAACGGTTCTGATTTTTTCAGAATAACACCCGAAACGGATTTACTGCCGTATAAATTAAGGTTGAAATCTCCGCTGCATATTGCACTTGACGCACCCGCAACACGCATAAATGACGAAACTTCTTCAAGATTTGTTTTATCTGTGAGAAATAAAATGAAGTTTGTTCCGCATCGGGAAATTGCACCTGTACACTCATCTGTTTTATCGTCAATTATCGTCCAGTAGTCAACAAAAGCAAGCGATGAATCGTAACTGTTGTACTGAGAAATTATTCTGCACGCAAACGGATCTTCCGCCGACAGGTTCATAATTACATTTATATAATTTTCATTGGCGGTTACTATCATTCAGACCGTCTTTCCTTTCGCTAAATTTCCGCCCGCAATATAATCGGACAATACTTTTGCAAGTTTTAAAATGCTTTCGCAATCATCAAGATTTGCCGCAGTTGAAGGAGCATGAATATACCTTGACGGAAGTGATACCGCAAGAGTTCTCACTCCGCCTCTGCTCTGATGAATTGCACCCGAATCATTACCGCCTGCAACTGCTCTCTTATACTGAACAGCTATGTTATTCTTTTCGGCAAGTTCAAAAGCGGCACTTATCATTTCTTTATCATAAACTGTCGCCCTATCCATTACGGTAACCGTTGCACCTTTTGACAAATTGCATACCTGATGAGATACATCAACCTCCGCAACATCAGCGGCAGTTGTGCTTTCGATAACAAGAGCAAAATCAGGATTAACCGTAAAAGCCGCAGATCTAGCACCACGCAATCCCACTTCTTCCTGAACAACAAATGTGAAATACATATCATATTCGGGTTCGGATTTTATGAGATTAATAAGCACATAGCAGCCGAAACGGTCATCAAGTGCCTTTGTAACAACAGTTTTGCCGTTAATCTTAAAGTCGCCCTCAAAATTAATGCCGTCACCGTAGTTTACATATTTAAGCGCATCTTCCCTGCTTTCGGCACCGATATCAATGTACATATCATTCATTTTCGGAACAGCAGTTTTTTCATCACCGTTTGTAAGATGAATCGGTTTCACACCGATTACACCGTTAAGACCGTTTCTGCCAATACATACACGCTTACCGGGAAGAACTCTTCTGTCAATTCCTCCGACCTCGTCAAATTTAAGGTAACCGTCAGATGTTATATCCGTTACCATAAGACCTACTTCATCCATATGTGCCGACACCATAAGTTTGCTTTTTGCAGACTTTTTTCCCTTTTTAAACACAATAAGGTTGCCGAGATTATCTGTTTTAATATCATCGGCACAATCTTTAATCTCGTTAATTATAAGATTGCGAACATTCCCCTCATCACCCGAAATACCGTTGCAAAGGCAAAGCTGTTCAAGCAATTTTATGTCAATCATTGAAAGCACCTCCGCATTTAATGTATTCGGCAATAAGCTTTGCCGTATTGTCAACATCAGCTACAGAAATAACTTCATTCTGTGTATGCATATATCGCTGTGGGATTGATACAACAGCAGTTTTTACACCTTTTCCGCTGATTGAAATATGGTCGGCATTTGTACCTGTTCTGCCTGCTATCGGTTCAAGCTGATACGGTATATTTTTATTCTTTGCAACGCTTTCAAGCGATTTGCTCATTTCTTTGTTGAGAATTGAAGAAATGCAAATCATTGGTCCTTTGTCGAGTTCAACCGAAGAATAGAATCCCGAAACATCCGGCTGAGATGCAAAACTTACATCAACAACAATCGACTCGTCTGCTTCAACTGTAAAAGCACCTGTTTTAGCGCCTGTACCAAATGTTTCTTCCTGAGAGCTTAAAAGGATAATTACTTTATAATCTGTTTCATTGTCTTTCAATAACTCTGCACACTTAACAAGTGACGCAACACCGCATCTGTTATCAAGGCAAGGAGCAACAATTCTGCCGTTCAAAAGATTTGCCGGCTTTGAGGCAAATGTCAGCATATCACCGAATGAAATGAGTTTATTAACTTCATCATACGGCAGACCGAAATCAACCCAGATTTTGTCGGTTGGCATAGCCTTGTCCTCTTTTCCGTCGGAAAGATGAGGAGGCATACAGCATACAACACCTGTTACATCAGGATTGTTCTGCAGACAAAGCAGAGTATCAGCAAGAGTTCTTGCGTCAATTCCTCCGCACGGAGAAGCTTTTACAAATCCGTTTTCATTTATTTCGGTAACCATAAATCCTATGCGGTCAATGTGAGCGTCCAGTAATATGGTTTTATCTGAATTTTTGTTACCGCAAACAGCCATAAGACTGCCGTTTGATATCTTTATGTCATCCGTGTAGTCTGATAAAAACTTTTCGGCAACAGACAAAGCGGGCTCTTCCCTGCCCGACACACCCATTGCACAACAGAGTTCAAAAATAAGTTCTTTTGTGTTCATTGTATATCTTACTTCAAAGCGTTGACAATTGACTTGAAGTGATTACCTCTTTCTTCAAAATTCTTGTAAAGTCCGAAGCTTGCACTTGCGGGTGAAAGCGAAACAATATCTCCCTTTGTTGAACGCTCACGGGCAACAGCTACAGCCTCTTCCATATTTGTTACATTGATAATTTCAATTTCATCTGCATCATAGTTTGAAGCCTCTTTAACGGCTTTTTCAATTTTCGGGGCAGTATCGCCGAGAAGAATAAGGAGTTTTACTTTATCATTGATTACGGGACCAAGCGGCTCATAAGGAATATGCTTATCATATCCGCCTGCAATAATGCAGATTTTCTGCTTGTAAAGTGAAAGTGTGCCGAGTGCGGTTCTTGTAGGACTTGATGCAATTGAATCGTTGTAATACTTAACACCGTCAACCTCTCTTACAAACTCTGCACGGTGAGCAACACCGCCAAAAGTCTTTGCAACAGCTGTCATTGTTTCTGCATCAACAAGTCCCCACACGGCTGAAATAGCGGCAAGATAATTTTCTACATTATGCATACCGGGAATTTTGATGTCATGAATGTTCATAATACGGGTAATTTTTCCGTAGTCATTATAGCAGATTGTATCACCGTCAAGGAAAGCGCCGTTTGAAACATTTTCTTTTACTGAGAACTTTGCGAGCTGACCTCTTACGCTGTCGGAAAAGCCGTTTGTAATCTCATTATCAAGGTTGAGAACAGCCTTTGAAAAAGCATTCTGATGAAGAATGATATTTTTCTTTGAATCAATGTACTCCTGCATATCCTTGTGTATATCAAGATGGTTAGGAGCAAGGTTTGTTACCACGGCAATATCCGGACTCTTTCTCATAGAGATAAGCTGAAAACTTGAAAGCTCAACTACTGCACAGTCATCGTCATTCACGCTTTCAATCTCAGGAAGAAGCGGCTTGCCGATATTACCTCCAAGGTGTACATTAAAACCTGCCGCCTTTAAAAATTCAGAAATAATCGTTGTTGTGGTTGTTTTGCCGTCAGAACCTGTCACAGCAATAATCCTGCACGGGCAAAGGTCGAAGAAAACTTCCATTTCGGATGTAAGAACAACGCCCTTGTTACGAAGTGTAACAAGCTCATCCTTGTAAAAAGGTGTACCGGGACTTCTGAAAACGATATCGGCATCAATCTCGGAAAGATAATTTTCACCGAGTAAAAGTTCTGCACCGTACTCTTTAGCCTTAATACCGTTCTGTCCCAAATCTTCAAAATTCTTCTTATCGCAAGCAGTAACTTTTGCACCCTTTTCAACAAAAAGTTTTATAAGCGGAAGATTGCTTGTACCGATTCCGATAAAAGTAACTTTTTTCCCTTTTATACTGTCAAAAAATTTATCAGCCATAGCATTCATTGTAAAATCCCCTCTGCAATTAGTATTTTATGCCATTTCAGTGACTTTATGCCATACCATACAATTATACATTTTAACGGAAATAATTTCAACCGTAATACACTGATATTGCAATAATATTTTCAAAATGTTAAAATACGGTAGGTGATGTTATGCTGTACGATTTTATAATTATCAATAAAAAAGATAAAACTCCGCTTTACAGGCAGATTTATATGTCGGTCAGAAAATCAATTGAAACGGGAAGTTTGAAAAAAGGAACAAAGCTTCCGTCAATAAGGCGATTAAGTACAGACCTTGATGTTTCAAAAACTACTGTCAACGGAGCGTATGAACAGTTGTGTGCAGAGGGATATATATCAAACAGGCCACGAAGCGGATATTATGTTGAGGCACAGTTCAGCGGTACACCGTCAAAAAGCGATAAAATGTCTTCAAATATCAACAAAACAAAAAGATACTATGAATATGATTTCAGCAGTAAAAGCATTGATGACGGTATAATCAACATAAACGAATGGAAAAAATATGTTAAAGAAGTTTTAAATCAAAACTATCTGCTCACTTCCTACGGTGAAGAACAGGGTGAAGAAATTCTGAGAAATGCTCTGCAAAAATACAGCCTCGGCACACGGAGTGTAAACACCTCATACGAAAATATTATCGTCGGAGCAGGCACTCAGACGCTTTTGCACATACTCTGTTCACTTCTCGGCAATAATAAGAAAATCGCACTTGCGGATTACAGCTACATTCAGAGTGAATATGTGTTCAACAGTCACGGTTATGACATCAAATATTTCAGATGTGATAAATACGGAGCCTGTATTGATTCACTTGAAGAAATCAAGCCCGATATAATTCTTATAAATCCTAATTTTACCGTAAACAGCAACATTACAATGCCTGTTACACGCAGACTTGAGATAATCAAATGGGCAAAAGAAAATAATGTTTTGATTATTGAAGACGATTACAACGGTGAGCTTCGATACAGTACGCACCCTATGCCGTGCGTACAGAATTATGATACCGAAAACACGGTTTATCTCGGCTCTTTTTCAAAGATACTTCTTCCCTCTGTCAGAATCAGTTATATGGTTCTTCCGCAAAAACTCACAGATGAATACAACAAAATTAAAAAATACACAAATCAGACAGCGTCAAAAACAGAACAAATTGCCCTTGCAAAGTATATTAATAACGGTAAGCTTGATGTTCATCTGAGAAAAGCAAGAAGAATTTATCTTGAAAAAAGCAACCTTATGCTTTCAAACATAAAGAAATATTTCGGAACCTCCGTTAAAATTGTGTTTAACGAAACTTCGCTTTATGTTTCGCTGATTTTTAAGGATAAAACGATTGACGATTCTGTTATAAAGAAAATTGACGACGCATTAATTAAAACTATGCAGTTCAACAAAGCCGAAAATATGATTGTGTTAAGCTTTTCGGGAATAAAAGATGTAAAAATTGAAAGCGGAATAAAATTACTTTATGAAACAATTTCAAAATAGCATAACAAAACGGGACTGAAATCAGCCCCGTTTTTCTGTATAATCAGTTTTCACAACCGCATTTAAAAGAAGATGTATGAGAAGAGTCACGGTCGCCACGGTGTATTGCGTTCGGCGGGAAGAATGAGTCTGTAGGAAAATCAATTTTACTGAAAACTTCGCACGGATCATCGGGCGCTGACGGACATTCCTTGCGGGGAACACAAAAATCATAGGACGGAATCATAATCTGTACATCTCTTTCAAGCCTTGTAATCGTAAAAATACCGATTGTAACAAGCACTCGCTGTGTTTCAGGCTGTGCAGGTTCTCCGTCAAGGTAATCAATAACACAATTCGGAAATGTTCTGCAAACAGTTATCGGATTCGCATTATTGTAATCCTGTAGATTTGCAGACAATGCCATTGGATTTGAAATTTGAACCGTTGCTCTCGGCAAACAATAGGGATATTTGCACGGACAATCCGAATCTGATGTATCGCAAACAACATCCTTGTCACTGGAGAAAGACTTTACGCAGCCTTCACCGCCGTAAAGCACAACTCTTTTGCCGTACATTGCAAGACCTGTGACAGTTTCGGGAATCGCACCTGCGGCTGTATAGGCTTCAACGGTGACGGCAAAATAGTACATCATATCAACCGAATAAAAGCCACGATGGAATGCAACAGGCTCAACCTCTACCGTAGATGTAATTATGCGCACATTACTTATCTTTACGGAACAAGCCCCATCAATAATTTTCTGGTTTGCTTCGGTAAACATAACAGGAAGATTTGAAAGGCAATCTTTTGCTCCGCAACTGTCATAGATTCGTGAAACATTGATACAAACAGGTTCACAACCGTTAGTTTGCTCGCCGCCTTCGGTGCATGCATTTTCTGAGGAACAGAAAGGTACATCTGACATAAAAATAACCTCCGTAAAAGTATTGACAGTTCAATTAATGCACTGTAACAATACATTTTATGGAGGTTTTGATTTTTGGTGATTAACAGCCGAAAATTAACCGTAAAACGGGGCAAGTGTTTTCTGAATGTTATTAAACAGATTAATTGGACTGCTGTTTGAATAGTTTGAAAATGCTATATAAATTTGATTTTCGTCTTTTGTAAAAGCGAGAGCGGCATTATACTTGTCGATTTTTCCTGTGTGAGAAACCGCATTACTTTCTTCTGATACAACAAAACCGTAACCGTAGTTACCCTTGTACGGCGTTGTCATTTCTTTAAAAGATTTTTCCGAAATGAGCTTGTTTGTACAAAGAGCGTCAACCCATTTGAGTAAATCGGGAACATTGGAAATTAAACCAGTTGCAGAATATCCTACTCCGGGATACAATGTCCACGCATTATCGTAAATATCCTGATATCCTACAGCGAGCTTATCTGTGCTCCCAAAGCCTGTGTTCATCATTCCCGACGGTTTAAGAATATTCTCTTTAATATATTTTTCGTACGAGGTTTCGCTGACCTGTTCAATGATATCACCGAGAAGAAAATATGCACTGTTTGAGTACATATACTTCTCATCGGGTTCAAAATTAAGTTCCTGATCAAGTATCCAGTCCATTACGGCTTTTTTATTTTTCTTTGCGGAATTTTCGGCTGAAACCTTAAATTCAATCTGTGATTCGTTGTATGCATAGGTGTTGGTATCGCCGTCTTTGTTGATGTAATCCTTTATGCCCGCTGTCATTGTAAGCAGGTTTTTAACGGTGATTTTTTTGCCGTATTTATATGACGGAAAATATTTGTCGATTGTATCATCAAGTGAAAGCTTTCCCTTCTCAACAAGCTGCATAACCGCAACAGCAGTAAACTGCTTTGTGAGCGAAGCAATTCTAAAGCATGTGTCCGTAGAATTCTTTGTGTGCCTGTCCTTGTCGGAAAATCCGTTAGTGCCGATATACTCAAGAGCATTTCCGATTTTAACATAAACCGTTCCCCTGAATTTGTTATCGGTTATTATTGCGTCAAGATTTTCGGAAATATCGGAAGATTTTCTTTTGAGTTCGGAATAGTTCCATGTGGGTTCTTGTGTCTGCTCATCGGATGTTGCCGCCTTTGTTACAGGCTGTGAAGCAGCCACGGCAGTTGTTTTCTCGGTAGCAGATACAGAAGGCTGCGTGTCCTTTCCACAGCCTGTAAGGCACACAGAAAAAGCTGTCAACGCAGAAATTGCAAGACACAGAACCTTTTTTGATGATATAAGCACTTTAATCACCTCAGATTTTTTTCATATTACTGCAATAGTTCGCCATAAGAGTTTTTGTGCCGGCTTTATCAAAGGCGATTTCAAGCATAGTATCATTGCCCATTTTCTCGGCTTTCATTACCATGCCCTTGCCAAACACCTTGTGCTGAACACAATCTCCGACATTGAATACAGCACCGCTCTTAACAGGAGGTTTTGTAAATCCAAATGTTTTATTCGGTGAATACGAGCTACCCGACGATTTGCCGACAGAAACTTTTTCACCTGTTCCCGATGCAAAACCGGAAGACGCCTGTGTGAACATCTGCTTTCTTCCGCCGCTGTATTCAAGAAGATTATCTGGAATCTCGTTTAAGAATCTTGAGCCCTTGTTATAGCTTGTTGATCCGAACAGCATTCTCGAATTTGTTTTCGTGAAATAGAGAATTTCCTTTGCTCTTGTAATTCCGACATAGGCAAGTCGCCTTTCTTCGTTGAGTTCATCGGGATTCATCATTGTTGCAACGGACGGAAACATTCCTTCTTCCATGCCTGCGATGAACACAACAGGAAATTCAAGTCCCTTTGCCGAATGTAATGTCATCATCACGCAGGTATCTGCATCTGCATCGTAGTTATCAATATCGGTCTGGAGAGAAATTTCTTCAAGAAATGCAGAGAGGTCTGCCTCATCGCCGTAGTCCTCTTCAAACTTGACGATATTTGAAGAAAGTTCTTCAATGTTTTCAATACGAACTTCAGGGTTGTCCTTTTCGGTTTTAAGATACTGTTCGTATGATGTGTGTTCAATCACAAGGTTATATAATTCTGCAAGAGAATATTCGCCACTCTGCTCGGCTTCAATAAGTCCGTCAATAAGTGCAACAAAAGCTTTGAGCTTTGCAGAGGCACGAGAAAGCTGCGGATAGTTTTCCGCCTCCTTGATTACATCGTAAATGCTTTCGCCGAGTCCTGCGGCAATGTCTGCGGCATGGGAAACGGTTGTCGCACCTATTCCCCTCTTAGGAACATTGATAATTCTTGAAAGTCTGACATCATCATGAGGATTATTTATAACCTGAAGATATGCAACCATATCACGAATTTCTTCACGATCATAGAATCTGTGACCGCCGATTACACGGTGCGGCACACCGCTTCGTGACAAAGCCTGCTCAATTGCGTTTGACTGGGCATTCATTCTGTAAAGAATTGCATAGTCGGAATATTTTCTTCCGTCGGCAACACCGTCAAGAATAGTCTGAGCAATGAAATTAGCCTCGTCACGCTCATTCTCGGCTGTATGTACCTTGATTTTTTCGCCCTGACCGTTTTCGGTCCACAAAGTTTTACCCTTACGCATTGTGTTATTTGAGATGACCTCGTTAGCGGCATTGAGGATATTCTGTGTACTTCTGTAATTCTGTTCAAGGCGAATCATCTTTGCGTTCTTAAATGTATTTTCAAAAGAAAGAATATTTTCGATTGTAGCACCACGGAATTTGTAGATACTCTGGTCATCATCACCGACAACGCAGATATTGCCGTATTTGCTTGCAAGCAGGCTTACAAACTTATACTGCACCTGGTTAGTATCCTGATACTCATCGACCATGATGTACTTGAACTGATTTCTGTAATAATCAAGTATATCGGGTGCTGTTTCAAAAAGCTTTACGGTATTGCAAAGCATATCGTCAAAATCCATTGCGTCGGCTGTTTTAAGCTTTGTCTGATAGATTTCATAAACCTTTGCAATCTGTGCTTTTCTGCTGTCAAATTCAGCCTCTTTACGCATTTCTTCGGGAGTAAGCATTTTATCCTTAGCCTTTGAAATTTCGGAGAGGATTGATTTTACAGGCAAAGTTTTTTCGGCAATATTGAGTTGCTTTAAAATATCCTTGACGAGTTTTTTCTGATCGTCAGTCCCGTAAACCGTGAAATGACTTGTATAACCGATTCTGTCGCCGTATCTGCGAAGGATTCTTGCACAGGTTGAATGAAAGGTAGCCGCCCAGATGTCGGCACCGCCCTCGGGAACTGCCGCACAGATTCGTTCTTTAAGCTCTCCTGCGGCTTTATTGGTAAAAGTAATGGCAAGTATCTGCCATGGTTTACAAAGCTCACACTGCAAAATGTAGGCTATTCTGTTAACAAGAACAGTTGTTTTGCCCGAACCGGCACCTGCAAGTATGAGCAAAGGTCCTTCTGTGCAGAAAACAGCCTGTTTCTGCATATCATTCATATGTGAAAAGTTTTTTTGAATCTCAGTCTGTACCATTTTTAACCTGCCTTAAAATATTGCAAAAGAAAGGGGCGAACGATGTTCGCCCTCAGTAAATTTTAAATAAATTATTTAATGCTGTCATTAAACATTTTAAGCATATCAGATGCCTTTTCGCCGATAATCATTGTAACAAAGTTACCGTCTTTTGTAACCTTACAATTTTTCACCATATCAAGCTTTTCAGCCGAATAGGAAGCGTTCTGCTGGAAGATTGAATTATAGCGGTTTGTAAGAGCAGTTTCAACTCTTGAAGCAGCATCTGAATCAGTTGCCTCAACAAGAACTACCTCTGTGTTTTTGCTGTCTGTATCAGACTTACCGACCTCAGCGGCAAACTGCTTGATATCGTCGGCATTGATATTGTAATATTTGTACATATCATCCTTTGTTTCATACTTTGTTGCATCTACGCTGTACTCGGAATTCATCTTATCCATAAGATCAGCAAGATTAACTTCCTTTGCACCGCAACCTGCAAATATCGAAAGGCAAAGAACAAGAGCAATTGCAAGCGAAATTACTTTTTTTATAAAATTACCTCCAAATTTTAAAAAAAGAAAATGCGCCGAACTTAAAAAAGTACGGCGCCAAACTGGTCGAGGTGACAAGATTCGAACTTGCGACCCCATCGTCCCGAACGATGTGCGCTACCAAACTGCGCTACACCTCGAAATAAAAGAGCCCCGAATAACTTCGGGGCTGTGGCTGTGGAATAGGGATTCGAACCCCAACAAACAGAGTCAGAGTCTGTCGTGCTACCGTTACACTATTCCACAAGATGTAATTGCTACCGAACTTGCAACGATATGAATTATAAGACATATCGTTCAAAAAGTCAATACTTTTTTAAAAATTTTTTCAAAAAAGTTTTCAGACCTTCAAAACAGCCGACAGCAACAGGATTTTTGACGAAAAGATTTTAAAATTATTTTCGTCTGATCCTTATATCTCTGCCCAAAAAATCAAGCTGACGGGCATTTCCGCAGATTCTTGAAACAAATCTGTCAGTATAATTCTCCTGCAAATCTCTTATTGTCAGATTTGTATTTATAATTACGGGCTTGTTTGACAACATTCTTGAGTTAAAAATGTTGTAAAGCTGTGATACGGAAAATTGAGAATGAAATTCCGTTCCGAGGTCATCTATAATAAGTAAGTCGCATTCAACAAGCATATCGAATGTTGAATCATCTTCCTTGTTTGAAAAATATATTTTTTCAAGCTTTGAAACAAGTTGCGGAGCAGACGCATAAATTACACCGTAACCCCTCTTTATTGCCTCGTTTGCAATTGCAAGCGACAGATGAGTTTTGCCGAGTCCGGTTGCGCCTTTCATAAGTATACTTTCCGAATGTGAGTTAAAGTTATCTGCATAATTCTGACAATATCTTAAAACTCTGCTCATATGATCGTAAGGAGATACCTTAAGCTTTGGATCAACAGTCTTGTCATAATATTCAAGATTAAAGCTCTCAAATGTAGAAAGTGACAGCGGAGCGTTTCTGTTAAGCTCGGCACATGCACAGGCTATGAGTGCAGACTTCATGCATGAACATCTGACAGTTTTGCCGTTTATGTCACAATAGCCCTTGTCATTACATTTCTTACAAAAATAATCGGGTTCAAAATAATTTTCGGGATAACCGTTATCTGTAAGGATTTTCCTGACCTCTGCCTGCATTGCAAGATTCTGATCACGAAGCTTTGAAACGGCGTCCTTCACATCTCCGCCTGCAAGAACTGCTCGGGCTGTATTGATTCCGCCCACAGAAATCTGTTTTTCAAGTTCTTTCACACGGGGGAATTTTTTATAAATCTCTTCTTTTCTTCTTTCCGCTGCCTTTTCGGCGTTAAGTCTGCGTTCATGTAATGTGTCCGAAGCAGCCTTATAAACACTATTGCTGTATCCCATACCAACCTCTTAATTAAAAATTATCAAGTGAATTAAATTTGTCGAGTTCATTAATATCATAAGATGACGACTGTTTCTGCGACGGCTTTGACGCTGATTTTTCATACTTATGAAGTTCGTCAAGCGTGTGCAGATTGCTTGCATTCCAACGCTTTAAGATTCCGTCAATGTAGCGAAGATTCATTGTTCCCTTTGTATCAACGCATCTTTCATACGCCTCTCTGAGCATTTCGGGCGAAAACTTCCACTCGCTTACCCACTTGTCACCATATTCAAGCTGTTTCTTTGTAGGAGAACCGACATTTTTAAGTCCGAATGCTTTTGAAACAATTGAAAAGTTTGCCGTTGTTTTTTGAATCTGCTTAATCTTGTTATCAGCCGCCTCAAGCGAATAAACACCGTCATTTGCCCATTGAATACCGATATTTTCAATCGTTCTGATATTGCCCTTATCAATGCTTGCACAATAATGTATAAGCATAAAGATAACATCAAGCGGAAGTCCGCAGGTGTCCTTGAGCATAAGCAGAGTTGCAATATCGGAATTTGAAAGAACTTTTCCGAGTGTTGTCTGCGTTTCTTCAACAAGCATTTTTAATTCTTCATCAACTGCAAGTCTTTGTGCCGTAAATACAAAATCAGGCTTTTGCGGTCTTGTAGCCGTAAAATGTTTTTGCGGTTCTTCTGCGTTTTCCTTTGGTGACTGTTCTGTTTCCTGTTTTACAGGCTCTTGAACCGCTTGAACAGGCTGTGGCACTGTCTGTTGTGGCTGTAAAACAGTCTGAACAGGTTGCGGTGTCTGTTCCGTTTGAGCAGGAGTTTGCGGTGCAGGAACAAATTCCTCGTTATTTTTTACGGGAGTAAAGGTATTTTCAATTCGATTAAACACACCCATACTTACCCAATAGTCAAGCGCCTCGGGGATATCGGTTACATTGACACCTGTTGCCTTTGAAATTTCTGTGTCGTCAACGGAACGACCGGCATTACGAAGGACAAACAAAAGGACTTTAAGCTTTACGCCGTCAGAAAATTTTAATCCTTCATCGACTACTTTGGAGGGAACTGCAAAAATTGAGTTCCATGCTCCCAAATCTATATTAATTGACATTATATCCTACTTTCTGTGATTTGCTTTTTGTAAATGTCTGTTACAATATTTATAATAGTTTCATTCTCTTAAAGTAATGAAACATCTGCACTTGGATTTTAATCAGAACAACGCTCTGCTTTCATAACAGGGAGCAAGGTTTGTAACAAAGTGCAATCTATATTTAAATTATAACATAGATTTTCAATTTTAAAAACAAAAAAATAAAATTATCTGGATTTTTTTCTGTTTCTGTGATAATATGATTTCAAATTATGAAAAGAGGTATTACAATGAAATATTCATATTTTCCTACGGGAGTTTGCTCCAGACAGATTAATCTTGAACTTGATGACAACGGTAAAATCACAAGCTGTGAGTTTGTGGGCGGCTGTTCAGGCAACACTCAGGGCATTTGTATGCTTGTTAAAGGCATGGACGCAAAAGACGCTGTTGACAGATTAAAAGGCATTGACTGCCGTGGCAGAGGCACATCCTGCCCCGATCAGCTTTCAAAGGCTCTTGTTGAAGCATTAAAACTTATCTAAATCGTTTTTGCGTATAAGTTTAATTATTATTCCGATAAGGAATTTTACTGCATAAGAAAGCGCAATTACAAACAAGGCAATCACACTCATTATTGTTATGATAATGAACAAACACAACATAAAAACATCCTTACAGATTTTTAATTTCATTATATCTGCAAGGATGTTATTTTTTTGGTTTATTATGTAGTACAGAGCAAAAATTATTTAGAAAGGAAGTAATCCATCATTGTGAAACCTTTTTCAATATAGTTGCCTGTCTTTTTAGCCTCTTCTTCACAGAATTTGCTTACGCCGCTGTCAACTTCGTTTTTGCTGTCATAGATAAGATAAGGAACAGGATTTGAAGTGTGTGTGCGGATAGAAAGAGGTGTGGGATGATCGGGACATACGAGAACGGCAAAATCATCAAAAGTTCTGAGAAAATCGGTTACAGGCTTGAGAATATGCTCATCAATGAGTTCAATAGCCTTTACTTTATTTTCAATCTCTCCTCTGTGACCGCATTCATCGGGAGCTTCAACATGGATATATACAAAGTCCGCACCGTTTTTGAATTCATCAATTGCGGCTTTGCACTTTCCGTCAAAGTTTGTGTCAATATAGCCTGTTGCACCCTCAACATCAACACTCTTCATGCCGGCACAAATTGCGATACCTTTGAGAAGGTCAACAGCAGAAATCATACTGCCCTTTTTGCCGAACTTGCCGAAGAAGCTGTCAAGAGCGGGTTTTGTACCCTCCCCCCAAAGCCAAATTGAGTTAGCGGGACGAAGTCCTTTTTCAACTCTTGCCTTGTTTACAGGATGATCTTTGAGCAAATCATAGCTTTTCTTCATCAAATCATAGAGAGGGGCAGTATCGTCACCCTTTGGAATGTATTCTTTAATCACACGACCTGAGATATCGTGAGGAGGTGTAAGTTCGCCCGGATGAGGATTGCCGTTTTTCCATACAAGACAATGACGGTATGCAACACCCGAATAAAACTTGAAAATATCGTTGCCGAGCTTTTCCTCAACATAATTGATAAGTTCTCTTGCTTCTTCTGTTGAAATATCGCCTGCACAATAGTCAACCATAGACTTGTCCTCGTAGTTTTCTTCATCGGACAAAGTTACAAGGTTACATCTTAATGTTACATCGGTGTCTTTAAGGTCAATACCGATACTTGCCGCCTCAAGCGGAGAGCGACCGCTGTAATAAACAGCAGGCTCATAACCAAGAACCGAAAGGTTTGCAACATCGCTGCCGGGTTTGAGTCCTTCGGCAACGGTTTTAACCATTCCGACCTCGCCTTTTGAGGCAAGGTAATCCATACAAGGCTTAACAGCCTTTGCCATAGGAGTTGAATTATCAAGCTGTGCGTTTGGCTCATCAGCCATACCGTCACAGAGCATTACTAAATACTTCATACTAATTCATAGCCTTTCCGTATAATATGAAATTTATTTCTGAAGTGTGCCAAGACTTGCACACTTTAAATATGCGTTGATAAAGCCGTCAAGATCGCCGTCCATAACAGCCTGAATGTTACCTGTTTCAAAGCCTGTTCTGTGGTCTTTTACCATTGTATACGGCATAAATACATAGCTTCGGATCTGTGAACCCCAGGTGATTTCCTTTTGAACGCCCTTGATGTCCTCAATCTTTTCAAGATGCTCACGCTCTTTGATTTCAACGAGCTTTGAAATAAGCATATTCATAGCAACATCACGGTTCTGATACTGACTGCGCTCAACCTGACTGGCAACAACGATACCTGTAGGAATATGAGTAAGACGAACAGCAGATGAAGTCTTGTTGACCTTCTGACCGCCTGCACCGCTGGCACGGTAAACATCCATTTTAATATCTTCGGGCGGAATGTGAACCTCTGTATCTTTTGCAATTTCCGGCATAACCTCAAGAGATGAGAAGCTTGTGTGTCTTCTGCCTGCCGAGTCAAACGGAGATACACGAACAAGACGGTGAACGCCTGCCTCGCTCTTTAAGTAGCCGTAAGCATTTTCACCTTCAACAAGAAGCACGGCACTTTTAAGTCCTGCCTCATCGCCGTCAAGGTAGTCAACTTCTTTAACCTTAAAGCCGTGAGCCTCTGCCCAACGGGTGTACATTCTGTAAAGCATTTCAGCCCAGTCCTGAGCCTCTGTTCCGCCAGAACCTGCGTGAAATGTAAGAATTGCGTTATTTTTATCATATTCGCCTGTGAGCAAAGTCTGCAAACGCTGTTTTTCAAGATTTTCCTTGACAGCCTCAACTTCGTTTTCTGCCTCTTCAAGAAGAGATTCGTCCTCTTCCTCATTTGCAAGTTCAATCAAAGCGTGAGTATCCTCGTATTTGGCAACAAGACCTTCGTAAGCCTCAACCTTGCCCTTTAAAGAGCCCGTACGCTGTAAAACCTTTTGTGATTTTTCCACATCGTCCCAAAATCCCGGCTCGGTTGCCTTGAGTTCAAGCTGTTGAATCTCCGAGAGCATGCCCTTCATACCGAGTGCATCGGACAAATCGTCTATTTCAGGCTTGAGAGCCTGAAGCTTTAAAAGTAATTCCTCAAACTGTACCATAAACATGTACCTTTCTGAATATAGTTTATCCTTTTACAATTTAATATTATAGCAAAAACATCCACAAAAGTAAAGAAAAACAGCTATTTTATTCATAAGTAAACTTATACACAAAAACAAGTTGCATTTGTCAATACTATTTGTTATAATTAAAGTGTATAGGTACACCGTATCGTGTATCCTTTGGAGGTTTATAATGGAATTTACAGAATACAAATGTCCGGTATGTGACAAACAGTTCAAAAAGGGTGACGATATTGTAGTCTGCCCTGAATGCGGAGCACCGCATCACAGAGAATGTTATGAAAAAGAAGGTCATTGCCATTTTGCAGACAAACACGGTGCTGATTTTTCTTTTGAAAAAGAACAGCTTGAAGAGGCCGAACAACAGGCAGAGCAGGACGCCAAAGACGGTGTAGTTCTTTGCAAGCGCTGCGGAGCGGAAAATCCGAAAGAAATGTTCTATTGCTGCAGCTGCGGCGCACCGCTTTACGGTGATGGCAAAAACAATCCGAACTTTCAGCAGAATCAGAATAACGGTCAGCCAAACCCGAATTTCAATCAGAATCAGGGTATGCCGCCGTTCGGTGTTCCTTTTGGTCAGGCAAATCCGCAAATGGCTGCCGCTTTTGATCCTATGGCAGGAATGAAGAGCGACGAACCGCTTGTTGACGATATCACTGCAGGTGAAGCCGCAAAATTCATTGGTAAGAACACCCCTTATTATCTGAGGATTTTCAGCTTTATCAATAAGTTTAAAAAGAGCAGATTCAATTTTTCCGCATTTATTTTATCGGGAATATATTTTCTGTACCGAAAAATGTACGGCTTAGGCGTATTGTTCTCAGCTCTCGTACTCGGTTCAATGGTAGGTTCTGCTTATATTTCATCGCTTCCGGCATGGAAATCTATCTACACAGGCATAGTACAGGCTCAGCAATCCGGACAGGTGCTTTCGCTTAGTAATTCTTTCGGACTTTCACCGACTGAGTTTTTACTGTTTCTCTCTCCTCTGCTTGCAAATGCGGTTTCACTTATAGTAATGGTTATCAGCGGTTTAATTGCAAATAAATGTTACTACAATCACTCTGTTAAGAAAATTAAAAAGATAAAAAGTACAACAAATAAAGAGCTTTTGAATGAGGCACTCGAAACAAAAGGCGGAGTAAATCTCCCGATTGCTATTTCTGTAGCTTTTGCTTTCCTTGTTGTCAATTATCTGCCGATGTTCTTAATGTAAACGACAGAAACACCGTAGTAAATGTATAGAAACATAATGAGTAAAAAGTTTAATGAGAAAGAAGGAATATTATGAGTATAACAAAGGCGGTTATCCCGGCGGCGGGACTCGGTACAAGAGTTCTTCCCGCAACAAAAAATATGCCGAAAGAAATGTATCCTATCGTTGACAAGCCAACTATTCAGTTCATAGTTGAGGAGGCTGTTGCGGCAGGAATTACAGATATTCTCATCATCACAAACCGTGGCAAAGGACTTATGGAGGATCATTTTGACGCTTCTCCCGAACTTGAAAGTCTGCTTGAAAAGAGCGGCAAAACAGAATTTCTTGAAACAGTCAGAAATATTTCAAACCTTGCAAACATTTCTTTTATCAGACAAAAAGAAATGAAAGGTCTTGGACATGCCGTTCTCAAAGCAAAATCTTTTGTAGGCAATGAACCTTTTGCCGTTATGTACGGTGACGGCGTTATTACAGGCAAGGTTCCTGCAATCAAACAACTCATTGATCATTACGGTGAATACGGTGAAGGAGTTGTAGGTGTTAAAAAGGTTGACGCCAAAGACATTCACAAGTACGGTTCGCTCAAAGTTGAACATATGCACGACAATATTTTTGCCTGTACGGACATGAAGGAAAAGCCACAGACTCCCGAAGAAGTTCTTTCACTTTATTCGATTCTTGACAGATGCGTGCTCCCGGCTGAAATTTTTGAAATTCTCGAAAATACAAAGCCCGGAATCGGCGGAGAAATTCAGCTTACAGACGCAATGAGAGAGATTGCAATAACAAAAGGAATGACAGCCGTTGAGTTTGAGGGAAAGAGATACGATATGGGCAATAAATTCGGAATCTTGCAGGCTCAGATAGAAATTGGGCTTGAACACCCTGAAACAAAAGATTTATTGAAGGATTACATAAAAAATCTTGCAAAAACTTTGTAAAAAGGTATTGCAATTTTCAGAAAAGTGCAGTATAATGTGCTGCAGTTAAATATTGGATTCAAAAAAACAAGGAGGATTTCACATCATATCAGTGCGAAATCCTCTTTTTGCTTTTAAGAACTATTTTAATTCTTTGTTATTCAATTGTTATTTCATAAGGGCAACAGTTTTCATATATATAGTATGATTTGAATCCGGCTTTAAAAGCAAGCTCTATCCCCTTTTCAATATCTCTGCCGACATCATTTATATTATGTGCGTCACTTCCGAGGGTTATGTACTTACCTCCAAGGTCGTGATAGCGTTTAATTTCATCAAATGCAGGGAGAGTTTCACCGAGTCCCTTGAACAGTCCCGAAACATTAATTTCAAGAGCCTTATCCTTTTTAATAAGTTTTTCGTAGATAAGGTCAATCTTATCTCTGTACGGTGAAAGACTCGGAATAACGCCCGTGTCACGCTTAATATATCTCAACGGATATGTAAGATGTGCAAGAGTACAAAAGCTGTCAAAAGAGGCGGTTTCGAGAAGTTCATCAAAGTACATATCGAGAATTATATGTGCATCTTCTTTTTTGAAATCCATATAATAAAAATCCGGTCTGTTTCTCAGGTTATGCACGGATGCGATTATTATGTCAAAATCTCCAAAACAAAGTGCTTTTTTTGTACATTCGTCATTGTGCATTGGCTCACCGAGTTCAATGCCTCTCAGTATTTTGATTTTCCCCTTGTATCTATCTTTCAAAATCGAAGTTTCATAATTCGATTTTGGAATTAATTTGCTGAAATCTCCGTACTCACTTTCAGAGCCGAGCAAAATCTCGGGAGCTTCGCAGTGGTCGGTGATTGCAAGTGCAAAAAGTCCCTTATTACAGGCACTGTTGCACATTTCTTCAACTGTATTTTCAGCATCAAAAGAGTTGCTTGAATGGGTATGAATATCACATATTTTCATTAGTAAAACACCTCACAAAAAAGATGATAACATATGAAAAAAATTTTTTCAATATTGCACTTTACTTTATTAAAAATTAGTTATATAATATGCACAAATAAAGAAAAGCAGTTTTATGCAGAATCCCAACGAAAATCTGCATAAACAGGAGGTAAAAAATGAAGGCAGTTATCACAGTAATCGGTAAAGACAGCGTTGGAATCCTTGCAAAAGTTTCAGAGGCCTGTTCAAAGGCTGATGTTAATATCGTGGAAGTAACACAGAGTGTTCTTCAGGATATGTTTGCTATGATTATGCTTGTTGAAATTGACAAATCCAACATCGGATTTGAGCAGCTCCGTACAAACCTCAAAGCAGTCGGAGAATCAACAAATACAAAGGTTCATGTTATGCACGAGGACATCTTTAACAGCATGCACAGAATTTGATCAGTGCTACCGAATTGAAAGGATATACATAATATGTTAGAAACAAGAGATATACTTGAAACCATAAATATGATAGACAATGAAAACCTTGATGTAAGAACAATTACAATGGGTATTTCATTGCTTGACTGCATTGACGAGGACATTGATAAGGCTTGCACAAAGGTTTATGACAAAATCTGTCGAAATGCAAAAGACCTTGTTAAAACAGGTGAAGACATCCAGAAGGAATTTGGTATTCCGATTATACATAAAAGAATTTCAGTTACCCCTATCGGTATGGTAGCCGCTCCGTGCCAGAGCAAGAATGTTGTCAAGTTTGCCCACACTCTTGACAAAGCCGCAAAGGAACTCGGCGTAAACTTCATCGGCGGTTATTCCGCTCTTGTTCAGAAGGGTTTTGCAAGCGGTGACTACGCTCTTATTGAGAGTATTCCACAGGCCTTGAGCGAAACCGATTTCGTTTGTTCATCCGTAAATATCGGTTCTACAAAAGCCGGCATCAATATGGATGCTGTTAAGATGATGGGTAAGGTCGTTAAGCAGGCTGCAGAAGTTACAGCCGACAGAAACTGCATCGGTGCCGCAAAGCTCGTTGTATTCTGTAACGCTCCCGAAGACAACCCGTTTATGGCGGGTGCTTTCCACGGTGTCGGTGAAGCCGATACTGTTATCAATGTCGGTGTATCGGGTCCCGGCGTTGTAAGAGCCGCTCTTGCAAAAGACGGTGCAGGAAAAGACATCACGGAAATTGCAGATATGGTTAAGAAAACTGCATTCAAAATCACCCGTATGGGACAGCTTGTTGCAAGAGAAGCAAGCAAGCGACTTTGTGTTCCCTTTGGTATTGTTGACCTTTCACTTGCCCCGACACCTGCTGTCGGCGACAGTGTGGCATATATTCTTGAGGAGATGGGACTTGAAGTGTGCGGATGCCACGGTACAACCGCTGCACTTGCACTTCTTAATGACGCTGTTAAAAAAGGCGGCGTTATGGCTTCTTCCCATGTCGGCGGTCTGAGCGGTGCTTTTATCCCCGTTTCCGAGGATGCAGGTATGATTCATGCCGCTACTGAAGGTTACCTTGATATTACAAAACTTGAATCAATGACAGCCGTATGTTCGGTTGGTCTTGACATGATTGTAGTACCCGGTGACATAACTCCCGAGGTTATCTCTGCAATTATTGCAGATGAGGCTGCAATTGGTATGGTAAATACCAAAACAACTGCGGTAAGACTTATTCCGGCTATCGGAAAAAGTGCAGGCGAAGAACTTAATTTCGGCGGACTGCTCGGCAGAGGTCCCGTTATGCCTGTAAGGAAAGGTTCACCGGAGGCATTTATTAAGCGTGGCGGAAGAATTCCGGCTCCGCTTCAGGCGCTTAAAAACTAATTTTTCACGGGGGTGGTTTTATGGAGAATATGATTAAAAAAATCGTTGATGCCGACAACGAAGCCAAAGCCATGGAAAAGGATACTCTTGAAGAAAAAGAGGAACTTTCCAAAACTATTGAAGCCGAAACGAAGAAGATTTATGACGACTTCATGGCAAAAGCTGAAGAGGTTGTGAAACGCAACGACATTCAGGAAACAAAGAAAGCCGAACAGCAATGGGAGGAAATTCAGGGCAAGCACAATTCAGTGCATATCAAGCTTGACTCTGATTTTAAACTCAACTGTGACAAGTGGGTTGACGAAATCGTCAAAAGAACGGTTGCACAGTAACATTCCATTTACTGTTTACAAGGAGGTGTATGCGGATAATGTCAAAAACTTCGTTTGCAGTTCTGACAAAAGCAAGGTCAAAGTTCGGCAACAGACTTACCGAAAAGGATTACCAGAGTTTGCTTGCATGCCAGAGCGTCGGAGAGATTATGTCGTATCTTAAAAATAATACGCATTACTCCAAGGCTCTGACGGATGTCAGTGAGCGTGAAATTCACAGAGGACGGCTTGAGGCTCTTTTGAGGCAAAACCTTTTCTATGAATTTGACTCTTTGTGCAGATACGATTCGAGCGTAAGCTCGGGTTTGTCATCGTACATTATCTCGACATTAGAGGTTGAGCAGATTATAAGATTCCTTATCCTGCTCAGTTCAAACTCGACTGACAAGTTCATCTATCAATTCCCGGGGTATATTTCAAAGCATACGGAAATAGATGTTAACAAGCTTGCCAACGCAAAAAATTATGAAGAGTTTCTGAACGCCACACAGTCCTCCCAATTCTACGATATTCTCAAGCAATTTTCTCCTGATGAGAAAAATCGACTTCCAATATCGGACATTGAGAACAAGCTGTATAACTTGGTGTTCGGAAAACTGACAAAACTGATTAAAGCTACAACAAAAGGACAGGAAAAGCACGAGCTTATCAACTTTTTCTTTACGATTAACGATTATAATATTTTCTCGAGAATTCTGAGATTGAAAAAGTATTATAAGCTTTCTCCCGATGATATCAAAGCAAACCTCTTGCTTAATTACACAAATCTCAGCGAAAAGACCATTGACATGATGTGTAAGGCGGAATCTTCGGGCGAGATATTCTCAATTATGCAGAATACGCATAACGGAAGATTGATTGATAAAATCGGATATGTTTATGCAAGCGATATTTCACCGAGAGTAAAATACAGGCTTGCAAGGAAAAATATGCACTTTTCCAACAACCCTTCGGTTGTAATGATTTCATATATTTTTGTTGCCGAAACAGAGCTGATGAATATTGTCACTCTGATTGAGGGCACAAGATATGAACTTGACAATAAAATTACACAGTCATTGCTCATTAAATGATTATTTGACTGTCAAGAAGAGGTGATTATAATTTGGCTGTTTCAACCATGCAGGCCGTAAGCATTATCGGACTTACAAGGGATATTGATAATGTAATATCGGTACTTGGTGAATCAGGTGTGTTCCATCCCGATGATGTTTCATCCTTCTACAGCAACACAAAGGATTTTACACATCTGCAATCAAAAAACATCTATGCTGAACCTCTTAACACTCTTAAAGCAACATTAAGCCTTACAAAACGCAAGTTTAATCTTGTTGATGTAAGTGACTTTAATCCGACCTTTAAAGAAATTGAGCTGTTTACAAATCAGATAAACAGCGACATTGAAGTTCTTGCAGATGACAGGCTGTTTGTTGAAGAGCAGCTGATGCAGGCAAAGGAAAATCTTGTTGAAACAACACACTTTGTCGGACTTGGGGTTGAAATTGAAAAGGTTTTAACCTTAAAGTATATCAGTTCACGCTTTGGCAGATTGCCTAAGGAAAGCTTTGAAAAGCTTTCAGCCTATAAAGATAATCCTTATGTGGATTTTATTGTCTGTTCCGAGGATAAATCACATTATTGGGGCGTTTATTTTGCTCCGATTGACAAAACCGAGGAAATTGACAGAATCTTTTCAGGATTGTACTTTGAAAAATGTGATGTTCTCGGAGTTAATGATACACCGAGAATTCATCTGAAAAAACTTGAGAGTCTTATCCCCCACCTTGAGGAAAAGCTTAAAGAAGCTCAGAAGCGAGTTGACGATTATGTTAACAAGTATGAGGTTAGAATCTGTAAATATCTTTCTAAGCTTGAAGAGCTTAATCTTTATGCCAAAATCCGCACAAAAGCATTGCAATACAGCAAAAGCTTTATCATTGTAGGTTGGGTTCCTACAGAGGATGCTAAGCCTCTCAGACGCAGACTCAAAAAAATTGCCAGCGTCAATGTAGATTTTTCAGACGGCAAGACAGAGATTGCAAAATCGCCGCCTGTCAAACTCAAAAACTGTTTCCTTGCAAAACCGTTTGAATTTTACACAGAGATGTACGGTGTTCCGAAATATAACGAAATTGATCCGTCACTCTTTATCGCTATCACTTATGTCATTATATTCGGCATAATGTTTGCTGACCTCGGTCAGGGCATTTGTGTATCAATTGTCGGTGCGCTTATGTGGAAACTCAGGAAAATGAAAATCGGTAAGATTCTTGTGCCGTGCGGAATTTCTTCTGCGATATTCGGCTGTGTGTTCGGAAGTGTGTTCGGATTTGAGCATGTGCTCGATCCTCTTTACAAGGCACTCTTCGGACTTGATGAAAAACCGATTGAAGTAATGTCATCAGGCTCAATTGTAATGATTCTTCTTGCGGCTGTTGCAATAGGTATTTCGCTTGTTGTGGTTGCTATGGGACTTAATATTTACAGTTCCTTCAAACAGGGAGATGTGGGAAGAGCCTTGTTCGGATCAAGCGGTTGTGCAGGTCTTGTATTCTACTGTTCAATTATTTTCGGTGTTGCAGGACAGCTCGTATTGGGTCTGCAGGTATTTTCCCTTGCATACATTCTTTGCCTTATCGTTCTCCCCTATCTGCTCATCTTTTTCGGTGAGCCTCTCGGACTTCTTATCGCCGGTGAAAAAGACTGGCAGCCCGAAAGCTGGGGCGGATATATTCTTGAGCATGCTATCGAGTCAATCGAATTTTTGCTTGAGTATGTTACGAACACGGTAAGCTTTTTAAGAGTCGGTGCATTCGTTCTTGTACACGCAGGTATGATGACAGTTGTTTTCGTACTTGCCCAAACAGCTCCCGCAGTAGCATACTGGCCCGTAGTTGTTTTAGGTAATGTTTTTGTAATGGTTCTTGAGGCGCTTCTTGTTGCAATTCAGGTGTTAAGACTTGAATATTACGAGATGTTCAGCCGTTTCTATTCCGGTGAAGGCAGACCTTATGAACCTGTTAAATTAAATATTGATTGATAATTTTTTGGAGGTATTATTATGTTATTCAATTTAATTATGTTAGCTGTTCCGGTAGTATTCCTTTGTGCATCTGCAATTCTTGCAGTAAAGGCTTTTGAACACGGCAAGAACAGAAAGAAAACAGTTCTTACTCAGATTTGCTCATTCGCTGCTGTATTTGCATTCTGCATGGTATGCCCTATCGTAGCAAGTGCTGCTACAGGTGACGCCGCTGCAGCTACATCGGGTATGGCTGACGGTCTTGCATATATCGGTGCCGCTCTTGCAACAGGTCTTTCATGTATCGGCGGCGGTATTGCCGTTGGTAACGCTGCTCCTGCCGCTATCGGTGCTACAAGTGAAGATCCTAAGGCATTCGGTAAAGCAATCATCTTCGTTGTACTTGGTGAAGGTATCGCTATTTACGGTATGCTCGTTTCAATTCTTCTTATCTTTGCAAGATAATTTAAGCGATTTAAGTTTCGTTAAGGATTGATTATTATGAAATTTTTTCTTATAAGTGATAATGTCGATACCAAAATGGGTATGAGATTTGCAGGTATTGAAGGCGTAGTTGTTCATCAGGAGGATGAGGTACGCAGTGAGCTTGAAAAGGCTATGAACAGGGATGATATTGCAGTTATTCTTATTACGGAAACACTTGTTTCGCTCTGTCCCGACCTTATTTATGACCTCAAGCTTAACCGCAAACAGCCGCTTATTGTTGAAATTCCCGACCGTCACGGTAACGGAAGAACCAAGGACAGTATTACAAAATATGTTCAGGACGCAATCGGCGTAAAGCTGTAATTATCACATATCTGAATTTATTCAGGGAGGTTATTTTTAATGGAAAACTCCAAAAACAAAACAGATAACTTTCTGAAAGCCATTAAAAAATATGCTGATGAACAAAGAAGTGCCATGCAGACAGAGGTTGCTCAGCTTAAAGAAGAAAAGCTGAAAGAGGCAACCGAAAAAGGCAGACATGACAGCGAAAAATATATCAAGGACAAACTTGAAGAATCAAGAAACAGACAGACGGGTATTCTTGCAAAGAAAATTCAGGAAGGTCAGAAAAAACTGTTTCTCGAGAGAGCTGAAATGACTGAAAGCGTATTTAAAAAGGCTGAAGAAAAGCTTGTTGAATACACAAAAACATCAGATTACTCAAACAGCCTTGTAAAAAGTGCAAAGGAAGTTGCTAAGCTTTTTGCAGACAACGACTGTGTTGTTTATGTCAACGAAAGAGATATGAAGAACTCAGACAAAATCAAGGCAGTTTTTGCAGGAAGCACCGAGGTTGTTGCCGACAAATCAATTAAAATCGGCGGAATCAAAGGCTTTTGCAAGGCAATGAATATTGTTGCCGATGAAACTCTTGACAGCAAGCTCTATGCACAGAAAGAATGGTTTATTGAAAATTCCGGACTAAGTGTGCTTTAATCTTGCTGACTGTTAATTTCTTTTGAAAGAGATGGTAATAATATGGAAAACAACAATGTTATATATGGAATAAACGGACCTGTTGTTACCGTAAAAAATACCGACAGCTTTGAGATGATGGAAATGGTTCATGTAGGCAAGCAAAAGCTTGTTGGTGAAATCATCGGTATTACAGACGACATCACAACTATTCAGGTTTATGAGGAAACAACAGGACTTAAACCGGGCGATCCCGTTGAGGGTACCGGTGCTCCTATGAATGTTCTTCTCGGCCCCGGTATTATTGACAACATCTTTGACGGTATCGAAAGACCGCTAAAGGCTATTGAAGAAGAAGCAGGTGCGTTTATTAACCGTGGTTCTTCGGTTTCTGCTCTTGATGACAAGAAGCTGTGGAATGTTACAATGAAGGTCAAAGTCGGTGACAAGCTTGAGGGCGGTCAGATTTATGCTACTCTCCCCGAAACTCCTATCATTGAACACAGACTTATGGTTCCGCCTGAGCTTTCGGGTGAAGTAGTAAAGGTTAATCCCAACGGCGACTACAAGCTCTTTGATACAGTTGTTGTAATCAAGGATGACGAAGGCGTTGAGCACAACCTTACCCTTTGTCAGCAGTGGCCAATCAGAACTTCCCGTCCTGTTAAGGAAAGACTTACATCATCTGTTCCGCTTATCACGGGTCAGAGAGTTATTGATACTCTCTTCCCTATTGCAAAGGGCGGTACAGCAGCTATTCCGGGCGGTTTCGGTACAGGTAAAACAATGACTCAGCACCAGCTTGCAAAATGGTGCGACGCCGATATCATCATCTATGTCGGTTGCGGTGAGCGTGGTAACGAGATGAGCCAGGTTCTTGAGGAATTCTCAGAGCTTATTGACCCAAAGTCACAGCGTCCTATGACCGACAGAACCGTACTTATCGCCAACACATCAAATATGCCTGTTGCGGCTCGTGAGGCTTCAATTTACACAGGTATTACTCTTGGCGAATATTACAGAGATATGGGTTACCATGTTGCCATGATGGCTGACTCAACATCCCGTTGGGCTGAGGCTCTCCGTGAGATTTCAGGCCGACTTGAAGAAATGCCTGCCGAAGAAGGTTTCCCTGCATACCTTCCTTCAAGACTTGCCGAGTTCTATGAGCGTGGCGGTCGTGCCGAGGTTCTCAGCGGCGGCGAAGGTTCTGTAACGCTTATCGGTGCGGTTTCTCCGCAGGGTTCAGACTTCTCTGAGCCTGTAACACAGAACACAAAGCGTTTTACAAGATGTTTCTGGGCTCTTGATAAGGCTCTTGCTTATTCAAGACATTATCCCGCAATTAACTGGATGGACAGCTACAGCGAGTATTTTAACGACCTTGATCCGTGGTTCAGGGAAAATCTCGGTGAGGATTTTATTGAATACAGAAACAGAATAAGCGCACTTTTACAGGAAGAAAGTTCACTTATGGAAATCGTAAAGCTTATCGGTTCGGATGTACTCCCCGATGACCAGAAGCTTGTAATTGAAACAGCAAGAGTAATTCGTGTCGGTTTCTTACAACAGAACGCTTTCCATGCCGATGATACTTATGTTCCGCTTGAAAAGCAAAAGCTTATGATGAAAACCATTCTTCATCTTCATGCCAAAGCTAAGGATATAGTTGCTCAGAATATTCCGCTTTCCAAGATTCTTAACCTTGGTCTGTTTGATAAGCTTACAAAGATGAAGTATGATATTCCTAACAGCAAGCCTGAAATGTTTGACGATTACATTAAGGAAATTGACGAAAAGCTTGCTGCAATTTCTTAATAAGGAGGGAACGCAATAATGATTATAGATTATGTAGGCGTTAAAGAAATTAACGGCTCTCTTATAGTTATGGACGGTGTTAAGGGCGTTTCCAACGAGGAAATTGTTGACATTCGTCTTGATAACGGTACAATGCGTCAGGGTCGTGTCGTTCAGATTGAGGGCGAAAGAATAGTTGTTCAGGTTTTTGAGGGTACAAGAAGAATCAGCCTTAAAAACACAAGAACAAGACTTACAGGTCATCCTATGGAGATGCCTCTTTCCCCTGAAATTATCGGCCGTGTACTTGACGGTGCGGGCAAACCTATTGACGGACTCGGAGATATTTTCCCTGTTAAAAAGGCTAATATCAACGGTACTCCTATCAACCCTGTTTCCCGTGTTTATCCTAAAAACTACATCAACACAGGTATTTCAACCATTGATACGCTTATGACTCTTATCAGAGGTCAGAAGCTGCCTATCTTCTCCGGCTCAGGTATGAAACATAATGACCTTGCCGTTCAGATTGTAAGACAGGCTAAAATCAGCGGCGCAAACAGCTCTAACTTCGGTGTTGTATTTGCCGCAATGGGTGTTCAAAAAGATGTTGCAGAATACTTTAAGAAGAGCTTTGAAGAAAGCGGCGTACTTTCAAGAGTTGTAATGCTTTTGAACCTTTCAAACGATCCTATCATTGAAAGAACTCTTACACCGAGATGTGCTCTTACAATTGCTGAATATCTTGCATTTGAGCTTGATATGCACATTCTCGTTATTATGACCGATATGACATCTTATGCCGAGGCTCTTCGTGAGTTCTCGTCATCAAAAGGTGAAATTCCGGGCAGAAAGGGTTACCCAGGCTATCTTTATTCTGACCTTGCATCACTTTATGAGCGTGCAGGTATGATTAAAGGTCACAACGGTTCTGTTACACAGATTCCGATTTTGACAATGCCTAACGACGATATTACTCATCCTATCCCCGACCTTACAGGTTACATTACAGAGGGACAGATTGTTCTTGACCGTTCACTTCAGGGACAGGGATTGTATCCGCCTGTCAATGTTCTTCCTTCCCTTTCCCGTCTTATGAAGGACGGTATCGGTGAGGGTTACACAAGAGCCGATCACCAGCCTCTTGCAAACCAGCTTTTCGCTTCTTATGCAAAGGTAATTGACGCAAGATCGCTTGCATCTGTTATCGGTGAAGAGGAGCTTTCCCCTACTGATAAGAAGTACATTGAGTTTGGCAGATTGTTTGAATCAAAGTTCGTTAATCAGGGCTTTAATGAAAACAGAAGTATTGAACAGAGTCTTGACCTTGGTTGGGAATTGCTTTCAACATTGCCGAGAGCAGAACTTGACCGTGTTGACGATGCTTTACTTGATCAGTACTATAAGGGTGACAAATAATCGTTTGAAGAAAGGAGTGTGAGCATTTATGGCAGTACAGACAGTACCTACCAAGGGTAATCTTATGAATACTAAGAAATCCCTTGCACTCGCCAAAAACGGCTATGAACTGTTGGACAGAAAGCGTAACATTCTCATCAGAGAAATGATGACGCTTATCGACCATGCAAACGCAATCCAGCAGAAAATTGATGACGCTTATGCAGAGGCTTACACAGCACTTCAAACGGCAAATGTTACCAACGGCTTTTGTGAAGATATTTCTAACGCTATTCCCTATGAGAACGGCTTGAAGCTTGATTCAAGAAGTGTTATGGGTGTTGAAATTCCGATTCTCACTATTGAGAAACGAGAGGACCATAACTACCTACACTACGGTCTGCGCACAACAAATTCGGCAATTGATAAGGTTTATACGAAATTTACCGAAGTTAAAAATCTTACAGTTGAGCTTGCCGAGATTGAGAACAGCGTTTACCGCCTTGCCGATTCAATCAAGAAAACTCAGAAGAGAGCAAACGCTCTCAAGAACATTATGATTCCCCGTTTTGAGGAAACAGTTAAGTTCATTTCCGACGCACTTGACGAAAAGGATCGTGAGGAATTCAGCCGACTCAAGGTAATCAAAAAGAAAAAGCAAAAAGATGCTGCTTTGAAAAAAGCTAAAGAATTAAGTGCTGAAAGCGCATAAATTATCAGCCCGACCGTAATTTGGTCGGGCTGTTTTAATGTGTCAACATAATAAAACGGATTGGCATTTTTATTGAGCCAATCCGTTTTGTTTTAGATGTTGTGAATAAGCTGTTGTTTCTTTTTTGTTCGGTATTTTATAAATACCGAAACAATACATTCTGCAAAAACAACTATTGCAATCCCTGAAATAAGGTAGGCAAACATACCAAATGATGCCTTTGCCATAACAATTCCAAGTATGTCCGTTCCCTGTTTTATTGGTACGCTTATGCTGTTAATTGATTGATACGCCCAACACCATGCGATAATACCGTTGATAATGTTGGATACAGCAAGCGCAGTAATAACAGTACCGTATATTTTCATTTTCTTTATGTTGTGATGAAATATAAATACAAACAAAAGCTGTGCTAACAAGAGAATAAAAAATACAATCGAATTTCTTATAACAGGTATTTGGGTCAGTAAAGACGAAAGTGCTAAAAAAATAAAAAGAACAGTTAAAAATATTTCACTTATTTTCATATTCCACTTCACTTTCGGTCAAGTTTTCTTCTGTGCATTTTCTCTTTTGTCTTTGTACCCTTTACTTTGAAGATAATCAGGTATCCTGCAAGAAGCGCAAGGAATGTTGTCTGAGTATAGAACAAAGCGTAATCCTCGCTTGAAAAGCCCTTGCCATGCTTTACGGGCTTGTCCTCGGGCTTTTCTGTGGGAATAGGCTCAATGCCGTCATAATTGCCCGAAATCACCGCCTCATCGGGCGAAGACGCTGCAGATACACTTACACAAAAGGCTGATGAAAAAGTCATCAGAACAGCCATTAACAAGGTGATTATAAATTTAGTCTTTCTCATAATATTTCCCTTTGAAAAATTAAGATTTAAAATAACTACAGTTAATTGTATCACAAGAGAAATATATATGCAACTGCTCTTTATTCTTCTGTCCAAACCTCTTTTGCCATATTGAAAGCTGCCCAAGCTTTTGACCATCCTGCATAGAATGCGGAATGAGTGATGATTTCTGCAATTTCTTCCTTTGTAATGCCGTTGTTTTTGGCTGACATAAGATGATACTTAAAGGAAGAATCTACAAGTCCCTGTGACATAAGTGCAACAACTGTAACAAGTGAACGGTCACGAAGTGAAAGTTTGTCTTCCCTACTCCACACTTCACCGAAAAGCACATCGTCATTAATTTCTGCAAATTTCGGTGCAAACTCACCGAGTTTATCTCTTCCTGCTGTCTGTTTTACCATTGATATTAACTCCTAAAATTCGTTTATAATAGTTATTTTTAAATTATTTAAATCAAAGCGACTGCATCTTCTGCAATCTGTTCGGGTGTGAGGCGGTTTTCTTTGAGGACATCGGCAGGATTATATCTGTCAATGAATTCCTTTTTAAGACCAAAATTGATAACCTTAACATCTGACGGACCGTAGAAACGGGCAATCTTCTCACCAAAACCACCGTCAAGCACTCCGTCTTCAAGTGTCACAACAACATCATGGTCTTTCTTGAGGCTTTCAAGAAGTTCTGAGTCAACGCCTGTAATGTAGTAAGGATTGATAAGAGTAGGCGCTGTGCCTGTTTTTTCTTCAATAAGCTTTGCAGCCTGTTCGCCCATTCCATAGAATGAACCGAGTGCGATTACGGCAATCTTACCGCCCTGCTGAGCAACTTCATATTTATCAAGTTCTGCAAAATTTTTTGTGCAAGGCTTGCCTGTTGAAACAAGTTCTGCAACGGGAACACGAATTGCAACAGGGTAATCTGTCTGCTCAATGCTCCAGTCGAGGACTGCAAGGTAATCTTCCTTAGTTGTCGGAGCGATATAAACAAGGTTAGGAATATTTGAAATCATGGGAATATCAAAAATTCCGAGATGTGTAACATCTGTCATACCGTTTACCGACGCAGTCTGAACAAGGATTGTTGCAGGGTTTGAGTCAATGCACAAGTCCTGTGAAAGCTGATCGTAGGTTCTCTGAATGAATGAGCTGTAAACATTGAATACGGGCTTGCCGCCGTTCTTTGCGATAGCAGATGCCATTGCAACGGCTGTCTGTTCTGCGATGCCTACATCAAGAAACTGTCTGCCGAATGCCTTTCTCTCATCAGGAGTAAAGCCGTAAAGTGCGGGAGTGCCGGCTGTAATCGCCACAACAGACTTGTCAGACTTCATCTTATTTCTAAGATAATCTGTTGTAATTGAGCTGTAGTCCTCCTCATCAGGGAAATTAACAGTAGTTTTGCCTGTTTCAATATCAAACGGCATACACCAATGCCAGCTTTCTTTGTCGGTTTCAGCAGGCTTATAACCTTTACCTTTAAGAGTGTTAATATGAACAACAACAGGATGATCAATGTCTTTTACAGACTTAAAAGCCTTGATAAGCTCTTCAATATTGTTGCCGTCCTTGACATATACATAATCAAGCCCCATTGACTTGAAAAGATTACATTCAGCCTTGCCGTCTGTGTCACGAAGAAGTTTGAGATTTTTATAAAGTCCGCCGTGATTTTCTGCAATTGACATTTGATTATCATTTGCTATAATAATCAGGTTAGAATCCATTTCACCGGCAACATTAAAACCTTCAAGAGCCTCACCGCCGCTGATTGAGCCGTCACCGATGAGTGCAATAACATTACCATTGCCGTTTGTTACATCTCTGCCCCTTGCAAGCCCGCAGGCAAGGCTGACAGAGGTTGATGTATGACCGACAGTAAAAATATCGTGTTCGCTCTCTATGGGGCTTGTATAGCCTGTTACATCATCGTAATGCTCCTGTGCAATATATGCCTCTTTTCTGCCTGTGAGGATTTTATGAGGATATGACTGGTGTGAAACATCAAACACAAACTTGTCCTGTGGTGAATCAAATACATAATGAAGGGCAATTGTTGCCTCTACAATACCGAAATTCGGGCCGAAGTGACCGCCGTGAACACTTGCACGGTGAAGTAAAGCGTCACGCATCTCCGATGCAAGAGCGTTAAGTTCATCAATACTGAGTTTCTTAACATCCTGCGGTCCGTTTATTTTTTCAATATACATCGTAATCAGAGCTCCTTATCATATAAATTTTAAATATAAATCATAGATATCTCTCTTTAGCTATATTATATAACCTCAAGCTAACTTTAGGTCAAGAGTATTTTTAAAAAATTTATCTTTTGCATTCTTTTTTCATGTATATCGTCGCAACGCAATAGCATAACCCTCGACAGTTAACTATAATTGAAACAGGCACTTACATAATTGCAAGTGCCTGTTTCATGGCTGAGCCGGCGGGATTCGAACCCACGGGTGACGGAGTCAAAGTCCGTTGCCTTACCGCTTGGCGACGGCTCAGTATATATTCTACTTTTATTGATTATTAAAAAAACAAGCCGCCAAAGAATTTCTTCAGCGGCTGTTGGTGACCCATCGGAGATTCGAACTCCGGACACCTTGATTAAAAGTCAAGTGCTCTGCCAACTGAGCTAATGAGTCAAATGGGGTGGAATGCCGGATTCGAACCGGCGGTCTCCAGTGCCACAAACTGGCGCGTTAACCAACTACGCTAATCCCACCATAAGTGGCGCGCCAAAAGGGACTCGAACCCCTGACCTACTGCTTAGAAGGCAGTTGCTCTATCCAGCTGAGCTATTGGCGCATCAGTTGCTGACCTCAGTCAGCCTTTATATTATACCCATATACGGCATATTTGTCAACACTTTTTTGAATTTTTTTCATATTTAATTTTTAAAAAGTTTTTTTCGGACAAAATCCGTCAAATTACGGCTTTCCGTATTTTTGAGCAAGTGCAAGATTCCTGTAATCGGGTTCAGATGAAACCTCTCTTATAAGCTTTACAAACTTAGGAAGTTGATACCGCTGATCTTCACTAAGCAATTCAATTTCTATTGTTGCCCTGTCATTCCAGAACGGATAAACATCAAGTTCGCAGTAGGTGCTGTTGTCAACAATGCAATATCTGTCTTTACTGATGACGCCTGTAACATACTGCCTTTGAGCAAGGTACGAGTCGTATTGTTCTTTTGAAATATAATTTTCAATTTCAATCCGCTTAATATCCGATATTTTGATTTTTACAGTTTTGATATATACAGCCTTGTCACCCTCTCCCCTTTTGCGGATTCTGAAATATCCTTCCTCGGGAGTAGTGAGGTATGCCTGTGTAATGGGAATTCTGCGACAGGTTTTTATGCTGTTCAAAAATTCAATATCAGGATATTCAATCAAAAATTTTCTTTCAATTTCAAGCGGTTTCGGAATTCCGAGAAATGCGACAACCTCCTTGAGAAGTCTATTCAGCTTAGTATCAAAGTCGGTCGAATTATCAATAATTCTCAGATGCGGTGTGCCTGTCCACACAGCCATAACATCTGTGTCAACTTCTCTTGCTTTTTCAAGACTTTCTTCTCTGCGGAAAATATTAGTTTCTTTTCCGTAATACTCTTCTGCACCGTCTGCGGAAGTCACAAGATGAAATACTGCGTCATAAGAGCTTCGTATTACATCTTCATTCAAATTGTGAATACCTGCATACTTTGCAAACTCATCTTCCGTAACATATGCTCTGCTGTCAAGCAATCCTCTGTCAAAAAGCAAAACCGCCTTTTCACAATCCATATTTTTGGCAATTTGCGTTTTTTCATTCTCCTCAGCAAGCTGAATTTCAAACAGTTCTCTGTGAAATTCATAAGAGCCGACATTTTCGGGGGTTTTGCCCTCACTAAACAATCTGCTTGCAACCTCACCGATTGTAATTGTAGGAACATTAAGCTTTTTAAGCTCTTCGCTGATATATTTTAATGCGGAAGACTTGCCACCGCAAGGTCCTCCCGTCAATACGATTTTTACAACTTCAGCCATAAAATCACCCATATAACTCATTAAATTAAGTATATATCCCAACAGCAATTTTTTTATTCTGTAGAAGAACATTGTTGTTTGTTTTTGCCCTTTAAAAGATAATATCGGCAAAATGAAAGTTTCTTATGCAGTAAAATTCATATTATACATTAAAAAGCGTATAAATTATCATAAAAATGGTGAAATATGCTGTTATAACATTGACAAGTTGCGTGTTAAAGTGCTAAAATATGTGTATAACCAATGAGGTTTTTTCTTATATTGAAAGGAAGTATTTATGATGGAAAAGCAGAATATTGACTGGGCAAACATTGGCTTCGGTTATATGCCCATCGGTGAAAGATTTGTAGCTAATTATAAAGACGGTAAGTGGGACAACGGCAGTATGACAGCCGACACCACAATTACTATCAGCGAATGTGCAGGCGTTTTGCAGTATGCTCAGACTTGCTTTGAGGGTATGAAAGCGTACACTACCTGTGACGGCAGAATTGTTGTGTTCAGACCTGACCTTAACGGACAGAGAATGGAGGACAGCTGTAAGCGTCTTGAGATGCCTGTATTTCCAAAAGAAAAGTTTGTTGAGGCTGTTTGCAATGTTGTTAAGGCAAATGCCGATTATGTTCCTCCGTACGGCACAGGCGCAACACTTTATATTCGTCCGTATATGTTCGGCAGCGGTCCTGTAATCGGTGTTAAGCCGTCGGCAGAATATCAGTTCAGAGTATTTACTACTCCTGTAGGTCCTTACTTCAAGGGCGGTGCAAAGCCTATTACAATTAAGGTTTCAGACTTTGACAGAGCTGCTCCTCACGGCACAGGTCACATCAAAGCAGGACTTAACTATGCAATGAGCCTTCACGCTATTGTTACCGCTCATGCAGAAGGTTTTGACGAAAATATGTATCTTGATGCCGCTACAAGAACTAAGGTTGAAGAAACAGGCGGTGCTAACTTTATTTTTGTAACAAAGGACAACAAGGTTGTTACTCCAAAGTCTAACAGCATTCTCCCCTCAATTACCCGCCGTTCACTTATGTATGTTGCTGAGCATTATCTTGGTCTTGAGGTTGAAGAAAGAGAAGTTTACTTTGATGAAGTTAAGGACTTTGCAGAATGCGGTCTTTGCGGTACAGCTGCCGTAATCTCACCTGTCGGCAAAATTAACGACCACGGCAAGGAAATTTGTTTCCCGAGCGGTATGGATGAAATGGGTCCGATTACAAAGAAGCTTTACGATACACTTACAGGTATTCAGATGGGTAGAATCGAAGCTCCCGAAGGCTGGATTAAGGAAATCAAGTAATCAATTTTATACATATAACAAGACGGTCTGCGAGAACAGACCGTCTTTTATTTGCAGTTTTTAATTATATTGTTGTAGGCAACATCTACGGCAGAATCATCTGTATTACAATGCAATACATAAAAATTTGTATGCCGAATAAGATTATCAAGATTTGAGAGCAAAGACATTCCATCTGACTTATTCACAAATTTGACAGTTGATTTGTAGAGCCTTTGTACAATCTCATTTGTGTCGGGAATTGTAACAAAATTATCGTCTGAGCGTTCTATGAATATTATAGCGCCTACGGGAACGGTTTCATTGTTAGCAATTCCGCTTCCGCCGTCAAACGGAGTTCCGCAGCATAGCGGGACTTCGTTTTTAATTTTCACAACAGGCTTATCGTCATTGAGAATATGAGCTTTTGAGCCGAATCTTTTCAGCCACATCTTTGTATGAGTGGATTTGCCGACGCCTGAATCGGCGGAAAACAAATACGCTTTTCCGTTAAAAACGAGTGCCGAGGAATGCACAAGCATAGCCCCACGGTGAATTATTTTACGGTTAAAAATTGACGCCGTTGCAAATTCTTCGGCTTCATCAATGGTTGAACCTTCAACCATACGGCTCAACAGGGAATTTAAGTATGAGTCTGACGGTATTGCAGAAAAATCTGCACTTCTCTCCCCTTCATACAAAAACGGTTCGCACAATTTTTTTAAATAATCAAATTTTGGTTCAATTTCAACGATAAAATCAGCTATTAAATATTTTGGCAAAGCGTCCTCCGAAATAAAACAGACTCACAAAAAGTGAGCCTGTTTTTTTATTGGTTAGTTTAAATGAACGATAAACTTCTGAATTTCCGTTGCGTCAACTACTGTGATGTCACCGTCGTTGTTATAATCGGCAAGATGTTTTTGTTCTGCCGAAAGTTCAACAATACCGACAACATACTTCTGCACAAGAGTTGCATCTAAAATATTAATCCCGCCATCCATATTAACATCACCGACATCATAAGCAGAAATGCCCTCAAACGGAATATTGTTAGCCTTTGCGTATTCCTCGGCATAAGAACCGTAACTGCCCTTGATTGTTACAGAAGCAGTTTTTCGGAACGCAGACCTGGAAATTTCAGTAACAGAAGACGGAATATAAACAGACTTCAAAGATGAACATTCAGAAAACGCATAATTACCGATTTTGTTTACTGTGTCCGGAATAACAATAGATTCAATTGACGAACACTTATAAAACATCTGTGCGTTTATTAATGTTATTTTTGAATTAAGATCAACTGATTTTAATGAAGTACATCCTTGAAAAAGGCAGATACCAACATCCGTACAATTTTCAGAAAGCTTTGCAGACAAAAGATTTGTTGCGTCAGCAAAAGCACTATCGCCAACCTTAGTAACAGTGTTTGGCATGGTTACAGAAGTTATTGTTGTATTTTTTGAAAAAGCAAAAGAATCAATTCCTGAAACGGTCTTATCCAAAATTGTTTCGGGAATAGCAACATTAGAATTTGAATTATCATAATCAGAAACGGTAATAGTGCCGTCACTATTTTTTAAAAATATGAAATGATCAAATTCATAATAAGTTTCTGCAAAAAATGTTGTAATACCAATTACAGCTAACAAAACCACTGTAACGGAACACACAAGAATTTTTTTGAAATTTTTCATAATAGTTCCTCAATTGTACATATGGGGCAAACGAAAAATATTTGCCCCATAAAAATTTAATATTTAAGCCTATTAAGCAAAGGGTTCATCACCGTTTTCAGGCATTACGCCGCCATTTTCAGTAATCGTTCCCTCCGGATCACTGTAATTGACCTTAGCAAGTATAGATTCGAATGAGAATTTCACAATTTCAATTGCAGGTTCGTTATACTGCTTTTTCATAAATTTCTACCTCCCCGCAATTACTTATCTGTATTTGTCTCAGAGTTGCCGATGTCATAAAGGTTAAAGTAAACTGCACCAGTGATTTTGAAAGTACCAGGAACTGCATTACCGCTTGCGTCAACCTCATACACATAGTAGTATGCCTTCATAACATAATTTCTGTATGCCTGAGTATTCTTAAACTTAACATAGTAGTCAAGTCTGTTCTTATTGTTATAACCTGAATTATTAATTCCAAACTTATAAGCAATATTGCTAACGCCATCTACATTTGTATACTTCAAGCTGGAAGAATTACCTGTGGCAAGGTTTTTAATCTCATCGGATGAACTATTGAATTTAATACCAGAGTAATCAACAGTAGAACCTACAGCGCCAAATTTACCGCCATCTTTAACATTAGCTTCTGTAACTTTAGCATTCTGATTAAGTTCAACGATGACACCTGTTTTGTATTTAGATGACTGATTAAGAAGTTCAGCGTCAGGTGACATAAATGCAACTATAAAGTCAGCATAGAGATAGTCATAGTTAATACCTGCCTCTGTGTACTGCTCACGAGTATATGTCGCATTACCGATAGAGATATAGGACTCACTCTTTCCACCGTAAATAGGTTTTACAATAAAGTTGTCAGTTACTCTGAGATTGAAATACTGTGAATAGCATCTTGCAATTTCACGTTTTGTATTATCAGAAACTACAGACCAATAGAGGAACTTTTTGCCGTTAACTTCTGCTGCTGTTTTGTAGAAGTCGCCTGTATCACTATTCTTGATATAGGAATTCAAAGCGTGTTGTCCGCTATATACCGGTGCAAAGTCGGTTTCATTTGCAGCTTTATCAGTACAATAAGATAATTCTACATTAAACTCCTTACCGGTCTGAATACCGTCGAGAACTACATTTGTACCGTTAATAGTCGTAGTCTGCTGTTTGATACTCCAGAGACAATCTTTATGAAGGTCATCAATAGCAGGAGCATTATCCATAATAAGTTTCTGATGATCATGGTTATTAGGATCAATAATATAAGCATTTTTAGCGGTATCATAATAATTATCGTCAAGCTTAACCTTTACTGTATAAACTCTGTCCTGATCAAAACGGTTCTTATATCTGTAGTGAAGCACAGCGTCACCTGTTACAGGAGAAATATCCGAATAGTAGTTAAGAGCCATAGTAACCTGATGACCGCTTGAATCGAACAAATCGGAGGGTTTCACAGTAAACGAATGTTCAACAGTTCCTGTCTTTCCTACATCACTATCATCTTCACCACCAAACGGCAGATACTTGCCATTTTTATCCTTTTCATAGAACCTGTAAAACGTATTATTGCCTGCACAAACTGTTTTGAGTTTAATACTAATGGGTTGATCACTCTGTGCAATCGGAATAGTAATACTGCCTGTCGTATAATCATATGTAGTTGTTTTACCATCCTTGTCAGTAAGGTCAACTTGTATATAGTATGTGCCACGACCGCCAAGCTTATCGGGACCGTCATATGCTGTATGCGAAAGTACAAGCTGACCGCTACCGATTTTGATATATCTTGCAACAAACTCTGTGTAAGCACCTGTTACAAGCTCAATTTCAGACATAGCGTCTTTATCGTACTCAATATAATTACCGTCTGCGTCTATTGCATACCAACCTTTGAATAACCAAAGGCTTGAAGAAGATGCGGTAAGAACAGCATCTGTTGCGTTCAACGGAAATTCATGTGATGTTGCGTCATTAATAGCCGCTTTAACACCTGTTTCCTTTCCTATAAAGCCGATGTTTTCAGGATTTGTGTTTGTGTCCTTAAAAAATGTTGTACCGTGGTCTGTACTGTATTCTACCCTTGTTTTGAGTGTTACCTTAACATCGTCAGCCTTAGTGTAGTACCAACGACCGTCAACACGAATACCGTCGTTTCCATCTTCATTAGAAGTTTTTGCAGTCATTTCAGACTCATAACAAATCTTAGTTTCAGCACCCTTATAAGGCTTGAGGGCATTCCAAATTTTGTTTGTGCTGCCTTCGGCAACATCCTTATCAGTTAAAATAAAGTCATTAGGGTTGCCCTGTACAATAAAATTACCATCTTTATCGAATACATACCACTCAGTTGACCAAACGCCTACTGTAGTTTTCTGGTTACCTGTTGAAACAACATATAACGTTTGAGTCTGTGCAGGGTCAAGATCGTAACCAAGAACATCTGTTTTATTACCTGAGAAGTAATTAATAAAGTCGTCCCAGCCATTATGAGTTTCATCACCGTAAGTTGAAATGTCGATTTTTGGGTCTGTCATAACAGGAGCATCTTTCGCATCAGCAAGAAGTGAAGACTGGTTTGAAGTACCTTTTCTGTACTTTACATCGAACATGATTGTATCATAGCCCTGCTCTGCAAGTACAGCAAAGTCCTTATAGTCATATGACTGTCTGTTAGCAACATTTCCGTCAGCATCTTTTGCACCCTTGAGATTTTTATGAAGACCTTCAAGGCCGTAGTTGTTAATTGTCATACCAGAAACAGAATATGGCTTAGTGGTATCATTGTTATAACCATATTGTTTTTGTCCGTTAGCGTAGTAATACTTTGGAACTTTGATATAGAAAAGTCCGTCCTTGTTTTGGAGCATTGGCTGTCCCGGGTAGGCTGTCGCACTATATGCGTTGTTATTGTTAACTTCATCAGATTTGTAATAATAGGTATAAAGAGCTACCGTATCGCCCCATTTACCTTTAAGCTCATCAGCGTTTACATAGAATGTGATGTAGTCGCCTGCCTCTTCAATTTTAGTGTTAAAATAAACAGGTGTGATTTCAATATCAGTATTTGTACCATCTATTGTATAGCTTGCAGAATAAACACCGGGTTCGGTCTTCTGTGCAGGAACAGTTTTACCATTTACGCAATAAGCATAAACATAGTAGCCTGCTTCTTTATAAGCTTTATTAACGGTTGTCTGAACAGTTATGATTGAACCTTTAACAGCCATATATTTTGTATAACCGGCTTTTTCCGAACCTGTTGAATCAATTACACCGCTTGTAACTTTTGTTACACCATAATCCTGTGTACCGTTCGTGGCAATAGTACCGTTTTTAGCAAATATATTTACTGCATTTTTAGGAGCCTCTTTGAACTTAGGCTCAGCAGAGTATGTGATTTTCTTTGAATTTAAATCAAGATTGTTTATATTAATGGTAAAGCCGGTAACATCACTATCACCGTTAATGTAAACTTTTGCAAATTTTACACCATATGAGCCACCAGCCGGTTGTTGTACATTCGCGTTATAGTTATCAAGAGAGAATCCCTTATCACTAACATTAATAATTTTAATATTTTCACTACTATCATTAATTATACCGGAAGTATTATTTTCTTTAGAAAAAATGATAAAATACTCCTTATCCTTGGGAACATCGGCTGCATTAAAGGCTGCGTAGTATTCACCCTTTTCATTTTCATAAAGAGGAACAGATTTATAATTTCCTGTTTGGAATGTCGGGTCTGTGCCACAGAGAAGATAATAGCCTGACGGAGTGACGGTTACTTCTTCAAAGTTAGCGGTTACGGTTGTGTCAGCTGTAATCTCAAGAGAAAGTGAAGGTTCGGTACGAGTTTCTGGTGTGCCATTATTAACCGTTACAGTCCAGTCGGAAAGAGCGTAGCCACTGGTTGGTTTTGCAGTGAATGTTACTGTATCGCCCTCGGTTACTTTTGTATCGGAAGTGAGTGGATTTGTTCCGTTGCGTTTAGCGGAAACAGTACCGAATGTTGGGTCGTTTGAATTGAATGTTACTGTGCATGTTTTTGCTTTACGGAATGTTACTTCTTTTACGGTAACATTCTGAGCAGGCATTGTAAATGTTGCGTTGTTGCCACTTACGGTGGTTTCAATTGGAGTACTACCGTCTTCACCCACAACAGTTACTTTGTCAAGAACTTTGCCAGTTTCAGGAGTTGCAGTAACAGTAACCTTTTCGCCTTTTGCAAACTCTGTCTTATCAACAGACGCAATTGACTTTATACTATCTGCTACAATAACATTGTATTTTGTGGTATTTTCCTCTACCCAAACACTTGGTGCATTTTTATCAGTCTTTACAATATAATGAATCTTGTATGTGCCTGGTTTACTAAAAAAGAAGTCGTTACCTTGACCTGAATTTTCGTATGTGTTATACGCTGTAACTGATGAATTACTCGAAATAATATCATATGTACCTTCGTTCGGACCATAATATTTGTCCGAACCATTATCCAACTTAATCAGCTTAAAATACTTACGATTATTTACATTTACATCATCATCTGTAACAGTAATTATTTTACTATATGAACCGTCCGATTCAGCGGTATCGAATTTTAAAGCACTATTATAACCTTTCCATCCCTTAATTGCTGACAGATCACCTGTAAGTCTGTACTCGGGATCAATAGCGGTAGACTTGAATTTTACATATACATTAGTATCTGCATTTACTGTTTCCTCATAATAAGTCTTAGTGCCGGCATCAGTAATTGCGTTTTTGCAGTCAGCATCTCTGTACCAACCCTCTACTGCGTAGTCTTCGTTTGGGGTTGCTGTGAAAGTTACAGACTTGCCCTTTTCAACAAAAGCAGGTGATGTACCGATTGAAGTTGAATCAGCATATGTAGCTTTAACAGAACCCATAGCTTCATCATTTACACCATAAGTTACAGTGTATTTTGGAGCTTCTGCGTTAACAATCCATGTTTTTAAATTATTAGCATCAAACCAAATTGTAAATTTAGATGTTGCATTACCTACCTTACAACCAGGTTTATTATCCCAATTATTAACATTATTGTTGACATCTACTTTGTCACCGTCAACATTTACAGTTTTACTCTCAGGATATGTTTCCCAAGCTGCACCGTACTGTATGCCATTATAGCTAAATCTAAAGCGGAAACTGTTGTTATAAAGATTACTATCTACAACATAATAAAAACAATCAGATTCAGCATCATATGTCATTGAAAAAGATGTTGTAGAGTTAAGAGGATCTCCACTTGTTCCATATAACAACTCAGCCTTAGGAGTAGTTTTAACAGTTACTGTTGCAGTATCTGAAACAGAAGTATAGTTATCAGCTGAAACAGATACAGTATAAGTAGTTGTTGCCGAAGGAGTAACGTCAATTGATGCAGTAGTATCAGAAGTTGTCGCTGTACCAACAGTTTTGTTACTTGCATCAGTAAAAGTATAAGTTACTTTATCAACACCTGCTGCTTTTTTCGTCAAAGTTGCAGTAAGTTTTGTACTGCCACCTGATGTAACAGTTGCAGGCGAAGCTGTAAGTGATACGCTTTGTGCTACTGAATTAGAATCTGAATAAGTGCTCCAAGTATAACTATTACCGTCAGCAGATACTTTAATCAAATTTTGTCCATTTTCCGGAACTGTAACTTTCAAAGGTTCTTTCTATTGGTTGTTTACACATGCCTTACCTAATGAACCATTTCCTGGTTTATTAAAATCCATATCTGATTCAATTGTTGTCGTAAGAATATAATCATTAGGTACATTGCCTTTGCTAAGATAATCCCACTTCCAATTATTACTCTGAACTTGACTTATATAATTTAATTCGGTAGGTTTACACGCTGAAAAATCATAATATAACTTTTCACCTTTTGGGATAATACCATCCTTTGCACCTACTGCATTAACTGTTGAAACAGTGCCGATAAGCATTGTTGACAGAAGCATCATTACCGCAAGGATGACGGAAACAGTGCTTCTGCCTAAATGAGAATTTTTGTTTTCATAAATATTACCTCCATAACCGAATATTTTGGTTTTGGTTAGGTTCGGGGTCGACCTTTACCGCCTGACCAACGGTGAAATATAATCGGCAAAGCCACGGGATTTTGTTGTTAATTTACAAAAAGTGCCGTGTCTTTAGCTAAAAAATGTGTCCTTGAGCTTGTTTCAGTCAAAATGTGAACACTAACCCATATTTTTTATAGTAGATTGTACCATTTTAGATTGATTTTTTCAATTAGGTTGCAATAATTTTATTGTGTTTGTTTAATGTGATAGTTTTGTGTTTGTTTTTACATTCAGTTTTGCCGTTTTGACAAGATATTTTTATGTTATGCACAAGTTATGGTGCGTTTTTTGTAGAATTCGTCTATATATCGGTGTTTTTAATTATTCCGATTAAGAAATTGTTATGCCGTGTGTTACAAATTTAATAATGTTATTTTGCTGAAAGTTCAATATTTGAATGTTGTACAGTAACATTGTAAAATCAGTTTGACGGAAAATTTTCCGCCTTTGCGTGACGGCAGTCCGACGGAGACAGCTACGGGTAACCGTGCATAGTTTAATATACAAATAAAAATGCCCGACTGCGGTGTCGGGCATTTTGTTTGAGATTATATGATTTTGATTATTTATCCTTACTTAAAAGCATACGGTCGTTTTCAAGCTTTGAACCGCTTGCTTTTTCAAACATCTCGAGTAGGTGTTCAACCGTAAGATTTTTCTTTTCTTCGCCTGAGATATCGAGGATAATTTTGCCGTCACTCATCATAATAAGACGGTTGCCGTGAGTAATTGCATCATGCATATTATGAGTTACCATAAGTGCCGTAAGGTTGTTTTCGGCAATAATTTTGTCTGAAAGCTCAAGCACCTTTGCGGCTGTTTTCGGGTCAAGGGCTGCTGTATGCTCGTCAAGCAGGAGAAGCTTTGGCTTTTTGATTGTTGCCATAAGGAGTGTTATTGCCTGACGCTGACCGCCAGAGAGAAGTCCTACTTTTGAGGACATTCTGTCCTCAAGTCCGAGGTCGAACTCTGCAAGCATCTGACGGTAACGGAATCTTTCGTCAGCCTTTACACCCCACGAAAGTCCTCTTTTTTTGCCTCGTCTTGCGGCAATTGCGAGGTTTTCTATAATTTCCATATCGGCTACCGTGCCTGTCATCGGGTCCTGAAATACTCTGCCGAGGTACGGCGCTCTTTTATGCTCGGGCAATGCGGAAATATCCTTGCCGTCAATGAGAATCTGACCGCAGTCAACAGGCCACACGCCTGCAATTGCGTTGAGTGTTGTTGATTTGCCTGCACCGTTACCGCCGATTACCGTACAAAAATCGCCGTCATTGAGGGTGAGATTAACTCCGCAGAGTGCCTGTTTTTCGTTTACTGTGCCTTTATTAAAGGTTTTCCATACATTCTTGATTTCAAGCATTCTTAACCCTCCTTCTGTGCGTTTTTAGCATTCATTTTTGCAACTTTCTTGAATGAAGTCTTTCTCTTTTTCTGGAGATACGGAACTGCAAGGAAGATTGCAACGATAATTGCCGTGAAGAGCTTTGTATCGTCTGTCGGCATCTTGAGCCAGAGGACGATGCCCATTGCGATATAATAAAGAATACCGCCGACAATTACAAAGACCATTCTGATGATGAAATTCATGTGCTTGCGGAAAATTGCCTCACCGAGAACTTCACCGATGATTACAGCGGCAAGACCGATTACGATTGCGCCTCTGCCCATGTTGATATCCGCAAAACCCTGATACTGAGCAAAAAGTGAACCCGAAAGTGCAACGAGTCCGTTTGAAAGTGCAAGAGCAATTACCTTTGTGAAATTGATGTTAATGCCCTGTGCCTTGCTCATTGCAGGGTTTGAGCCTGTTGAACGGATTGTTGAACCCTGTTCCGTGCCGAAATACCAATACATTGCGGCAATTACAACGGCACAAATTCCAAGACCTACGAGAATTGCCATATTTATATTACTTGCAGAAACAACAAGCGTATAGTTTCTGTAGCTGATTGGGAGGTTTGATTTTCCCATAATATTCAGGTTAATTGAATAAAGAGCAATCTGTGTGAGAATACCTGCGAGAATGTCGGGGATTCCGAGAAGCGTGTGAAGAAGTCCCGTTACAAGACCTGCCGCAAGACCTGCAAGGATTGCTACGATGATTGTTGCCCAAACGGGACAGCCGTTGATGAGCATAACTGCGGTTACTGCACCGCCTGTTGCAAATGAACCGTCAACGCTGAGGTCGGCAAAGTTCAAAAGCTTAAAGGTGAGAAATACACCGAGTCCCATAAGTCCCCAGATTATACCCTGAGCAATATTACCCGGAAGTGCGGATAAAAAGCTCATTGGATTAAGAGAACCGAAGTAGTTTGCTAAAAAATCCATAAAAACCACCTATACATAAAATATCGGGGTGTCGCTTGCACGGCACCCCTGCCAATATTATTTTTCTGAATATGAATTATTCTGCTTTGATTTCTGTGTAACCGTCGGGAACTTTGATTCCGTATGTGTCACAACGATCTTTGATATATTCTTTTGTTACATTCGGAGCAGCCTCAACCTTCATCTTTGTGATGTCCTCACCCTTTACAAGAATGTTGTAAGCCATTTCGCCTGTTTTTCTGCCGAGTTCGTCATAGCTGATTGAAAGTGTTGCAACACCGCAGCCCTTGCAGATGCCTTCTTCGCCGGCAACAATAGGAGTTTTTGCGGCTGTGGCAACATTGTCGATGATACCTGTGTTAGATGCCGCTGTGTTATCTGTCGGAATGTAAAGAACATCGCTCTCGTCACAGGCAGTCTTTGCAACTGCGGCAACATCATTTGAATCTGCAAATGAATATGATTTTACAGTATAGCCTGCATCCTTGAAATAAGGAGTGATTGTATCGCACTGATACTTTGAGTTAGCCTCAGCCGAGCAGTAGAGAATTCCGACATTCTTTGCATCGGGGAAAAGCTCCTTGAGCATAGCCGCCTGCTGATCAAGCGGAGCAAGGTCTGTTGTACCCGAAACATTCATACCCGAAACGCCGTTCCAATCAGACTTGTCAAGCGCTGTGCCGTAGTCTGTGATTGAGGTACCGAGAACCGGAATATTCGGTGTTGCTGTGTATGCTGCCTGAAGTGCGGCAGTACCATTACCGAGAATAAGGTCATAGTTTGAAGAAACAAACTGGTTACAGATTGTAGCGCAGGTTGCGGAATCACCCTGAGCGTTCTGCTCGTCAAACTTTACATTGTCTGCACCGAGTTTCTCAGTAAGATAATCTTTAAAGCCTTTTGTTGCGGCATCAAGAGCCTCATGCTGAACAAGCTGACAGATACCGATATTGTAAACCTTACCGTCCGTGCCTGAATTATCTGCCTTTGAGCTTTCTGCAGAACCGCCGCATCCTGCAAATGCGAGTGACATGGAAGCCGCCGCAAGAGCAACTGCGACAATTTTTTTAGCTTTTTTCATTTTAATTTCCTCCTAAGCTTTCAGCACTTTCACGCTGTAAAGCATCATATACTTCTGCACTTTTATGCAATAAAGTGTTTTAACAACATAAATTATAATACAAAAAAACGAAATTTTCAATAGCTTTCACTACTTTTTATTACAAATAACTGAAATAAAAGTTTGTTTTTGGTTATTTTGCCACCACATTTTCGTCACCAAGCTGATATTTGAGTTCTTTTATCATTACAGGATTGATATCAACCCACATTGACGAGGGGGCTTTCACCTTTCTTTTAGTGTCGGTAAGATAGAAAATAACAGGCGTTCTGCCGTCAAAAATATCAAGAACACGCTTTGCACGGTTGTATTTGTCGGTATTGAGGTCATCAATACGCAAATACAACGCATAAGGCTTTTGTGTATCATTTTTCACGGCTTGCATCTGATAATTTTGCGAAAAATGTTCTGTGTTTTTCATTGCAACAGGGTTATTTTTGCAATCCTCGTTTGTACGGGCAGACGCTATGGAATCGCAGATGATTTTCGGCTCTTCGTTTTCTTTTAAATTGACAGTTCCACGGAACAGCAACGCACCGCCTGCACCGAGGAGTGCGGAATATTTTTCATATACATTCGGGAAAATCACGATTTCAAGCATTCCGTATCTGTCCTCGGCATTGACAAAAGCCATAATCCTGTTATTTTTTGTAAGCTGGGTTTTCAGCTTTGCAACTATGCAGACAAGGCTGACTTTTTTCCCGTCAAAATACATACCGCTGTCATTATTGATTATATCGCCCGTTTTGTCGGCATGGATTGCTTTTGAAAAAGTTGTGTATTCATCGAGCGGATGACCGCTGAGATACATTCCCGCAATTTCGTTTTCCATATGCAAAAGTTCAGAAACGGGAAATTCGGGCAAATCGGGAATTTTAGGCTTTGATGATTGAGCATCAACTTCTGCGTCATCAAAAAACGACATCTGACCGCCCGCATTTCTTCTGCTTTCATACTCAACATCGTCAAGAACGGTTTTACTGATTGCGAGCAATTGTCTGCGATTTGCTCCGAGTCCGTCAAATGCACCGCATTTTATCAGACTTTCAATTGCTCTGCTGTTCATATTTCTGCCGTAGAGCCTTTTGCAGAAATCAAAGAAATCTTCATAAGGATTGTTTATGCGCTCCGAGATGATTTCATCTATGAAATTTCTGCCGAGATTTTTAACGGCAAGAAGTCCGTAACGGATATCGTTTCCGCTGACTGTAAAATGAAGATTGCTTTCGTTGACATTAGGCGGTAATACACGGATTCCGAGCCGTTTGCACTCAGTAATATATGACGCAAGTTTATTTTGATTATCAAGAACACTTGAAAGCAGAGCCGCCATATATTCACGGGGATAGTGGCATTTGAGCCATGCAGTTTTGTAGGAAATGTTGGCATATGCCGCCGCATGGGATTTGTTGAAAGCGTAGTGTGCAAAGCTTTCCATTTCATCATAAACGGAAATTGCCGTTTTTTCATCAACCCCACGGCGAATGCATCCTTCAACTATGATATTGCCGTCATCATCAGTAAGACCGTGAATGAATATTTCACGCTCCGACTCCATTACGGCAAGTTTTTTCTTGCTCATTGCACGGCGCACTATGTCTGCTCTGCCGAGACTGTAGCCTGCAAGCGTTCTGAAAATCTGCATAACCTGTTCCTGATAAATTATGCAACCGCTTGTAACTCCGAGAATTTCCTTTAAAAGCGGATGTTTGTAACGAATATGCGACGGATTGTGACGACAGTCAATATAAGCGGGAATGCTGTCCATAGGTCCGGGACGATAGAGAGCCGTAACAGCTATAAGATCCTCAATTCGCTCCGGTTTTAGCTGAGTGAGAACATTTTTCATTCCTTGGCTTTCAAACTGAAACACACCCTCCGTGTATCCTTTTGAAAACATTTCAAAAACTTTTTTATCATTTTCATCGACCATATCGGGATTATAGTCGGGATTTTTATGTTTTATCTGCTTTTCTGCATCATTGATTACGGTTAAGTTTCTGAGCCCGAGGAAGTCCATTTTTAAAAGACCGAGTTCTTCAAGTGCCGTCATGGTGAACTGTGTTACAACATTATCGTCATTTTTTGACAGCGGAACATAGTCGCTGACGGGCTTATCGGTGATTACAACTCCTGCGGCGTGCATTGTTGCGTGACGGGGCATTCCCTCAATGCTCATTGCAACATCAAGCAGTTTTTTTATCTGCGGATCGTTATTGCAGCGACTTCTCAGATCGGGACTCAGTTTCAGCGCTTCCTCGATTGTCATATCATGTTCCATAGGAACAAGCTTTGCAACAGAATCTACTGTCGCATACGGAATTTCAAGCACCCTTCCGACATCTCGGATTGCACCTCTTGCCGCCATTGTACCGAACGAAATTATCTGTGCAACATGATCTTCGCCGTATTTACGCACAACATAGTCGATAACCTCTCCCCTGCGTTCCTTACAAAAATCGACATCAAAATCGGGCATACTGACTCTTTCGGGATTGAGAAATCTTTCAAAAAGAAGATTGTACTTTATCGGATCGATTGCGGTTATGCCTATGCAGTAGGCACAAAGTGAACCTGCACCCGAGCCTCTGCCGGGTCCGACAGGAATTTGGCATGATTTTGCGTAGCTTACAAAGTCATTTACAATGAGGTAGTAATCTACAAAACCCATTTGCGACACCGTGTTGATTTCATATTCAAGTCGGTCAATCAGAGCTTTGTCGGGATTCTCGCCATAGTGTTTATAAAGCCCCTCATAGCATTTTCTTCTGAAATAATGCAGATGATCTTCATTATTAGGAACATCAAATCTCGGAAGCTTGCGTACACCGAATTCAAAATCCACATTGCACATATCGGCAATTTTCTGTGTATTGTCGATTGCTTCGGGGTAACTTGCAAACACCTCACGCATTTCATCTTCTGTTTTAAGATAAAATTCCGAAGTTTTGAACTCCATTCTGTCGCTGTCATTGACTGTTCGGTTGGTCTGAATACAGAGAAGAATATTGTGAACCGTGCTGTCCTGTTTTTCGATATAGTGACAATCGTTTGTTGCAACAATGTCAACACCGATTTCACGGGCAATTTTTATAAGGCTTGGAATTATCCTTTTCTGTTCCTCAATTCCGTGGTCTTGAAGCTCTATAAAAAAGTTCTCACTCCCGAATATATCACGGTAAAATTCTGCCTTTGACTTTGCACCGGCATAATCACCGTCAAGGAGCTTTTGAGGAATTTCACCCGCCAGACAGGCAGAGAGGCAGACTAAGCCCTCATGATACTCGGCAAGGAGTTCATCATCAATTCTCGGCTTTGTATAGAATCCCTCCGTAAAACCCTTTGACACAAGCTTGATAAGATTCTGATAGCCTGTATGATTTTTGCAGAGCAGAACCATATGATAGTATTTTCCGTAGGATGTGGTCTTGTCAAAACGGCTTTGCGGTGCAACATACACTTCACAGCCGATTATCGGCTTTATACCCTGCTTTTTGCATTCCTTATAAAAATCGACTGCACCGTACATTACACCGTGGTCGGTGATTGCGAGTGCAGTCATTCCTTTTTCCTTTGCGGCTTTTGCAAGTCTGCTCAGACGGCAGGCACCGTCAAGCAGACTGTATTCTGTATGAAGATGTAAATGTGTAAATGCCATTTTACTCACCTGTTGCTTTTGCCTTTATTTCACCGTCTGAAAAACGGAGTGTAAATTCATCTCCGCTGTTCAGCATTTTTGCGGAATTTACCGCCTTACCGTCTTTTTCGGCAATCGAATAACCTCTTGAAAGAATTTTAACGGGGTTGAGTCCTTCAAGTTTAGCGGCTGTCTTTGTGATATCGGCTATTTTTTTATTTATTGTTTCCTGAACAAAATGCTGTATTTTCGTTTTGCAAAGTTCAAGAGATTTTTCATATTCAAAAATTCTCTGTTGTGGTGATACAACGGACAGTCTTGTTTTTAATTCTGTAAGAGCATTATATTCCTGCCTTAATTTCAATGTTGCCATTGACGAAACATACTGCTTTTGCGATTTATAGTAATCGACAAGCTCCGCAGTATCGGGAACTGCAAGCTCTGCCGCCGCAGACGGAGTCGGCGCTCTGAGATCGGATACAAAGTCACAGATTGTAAAATCGGTTTCATGACCGACAGCGGAAATTACGGGAATTTTACAGTTGTAGATTGCATAGGCAAGGTTTTCATCATTAAATGCCCACAAATCTTCAATTGAACCGCCGCCCCTGCCGATTATGATAACATCACAGGCGTTGTATTTATCAAGTTTCTGTACGGCGTCAATAAGTTGGGCTGAAGCATTCTCGCCCTGAACAAGTACGGGACACATAATTATGTCGGCAAACGGAAATCTTCTTGAAAGAATGTTGCGAATATCCTGAACTGCCGCACCTGTGGGAGAAGTAATTACACCGATTGAATTCGGAAACGGCGGAATTTTCTTCTTATGTTCGGGAGCAAAAAGTCCTTTTTCGGCAAGCGACTTTTTAAGTTGTTCATAAGCAAGCGAAAGCGCACCTATGCCGTCGGGCTGCATATCTTCAATATAAAGCTGATACTGACCTGTGGGTTCATAGACTGCAACTCTGCCACGGCAGATTACTTTCATTCCGTCGGTCGGTCTGAACTTTAAATTACGGGCATTGCCGGCAAACATTACGGCTCTTATAACGGATTTTTCGTCTTTGATTGAAAGGTAGATGTGTCCGCTTCTGTAGTGGTCGGTAAGGTTTGAAATTTCACCCGTAACAAAGACAAAATTCAGCCTTGCGTCATTTTCAATAATTGACTTTATATAGAAATTCAGTTGTGAAACACTTAAAACTCGTGGTTTGCTAAACTCGGGTGTGTACATCGTTATACTTCCTGTATCCTAAATATGCAATTCCTGCCGAGTTATCTGCCGAAAACTGCGGCGGTGCGAATATTGCATTGTATTTTTCTTCAAAAGAATTTTTTATTATTTGATTTGACATTACTCCGCCTGCAAAGAGCAATGGAAGTTCTCCGTATTTTTCAAGCAGTCGCTTGGTCATTTCGGACAAGGTCTGTTCAATATATTTAAGACAGAATGCCGAAACATATTCGGGAGATTTGCCTTCGACAATCAGCTTTTTAGAAAGATTTTCAACTCCGCTCAGGCAACAATCGCAACCTTTGAGAGTTGGTTTCACCTTGATTTTTTCTGTATTTTTAAGGGCAAGCTGTTCAAGCTGAGGACCGCACGGAAATTTTAAACCGAGCATAAGTCCTGTGCGGTCAATCGCCTGTCCTGCATTAAGGTCGAGTGTGTGTGCCGCAAGTTCAACGGAAAAGCCCGTGCCGAAGCCCTTGGCAAATACTGCCTCGGTTGTTCCTCCGCTGACATGGAAAGCGATAAACTGCTTATCAAACAGATCTGTCCTCTGCGAGCCAAACAGCGCCGCCGAGATGTGTCCCTCCTGATGCGAAAAGGTGTAGAGAGGGATTTTCATTGCGGAAGATAAAATTTTTGCCGTGTTCTCTCCAACGGTGAAACACGGCATATATGAGCCGTCAACAGGTCTTGGACGGCTTGACGCCGCAATTGCGGCTATTTTGCTTGTATCAACATCTTTCAAAAGTTCTTCAATAAGCGTGTGCAGCTGTGCTGTGTGGTGAAACACAGCGTCACTCTGACGAAGTCCGAGCTGACCTTCTTTTACGGGAAGAAGTTTTTTCTGCTGAACCATTTCGCCCGTTTTGCTGTCGTAAAGGGCGGTTGATGTTGTGTAATTTGAAGTGTCAATTCCGAGAAAAAGGCTCATATCACTTCTCCGACTTTCCCGAAAATTCACGGGAATATGTGCCGAGAATACCGTTTACAAATTTGCTCTCGTCAATTGTATATTTCTTGGCAAGTTCAACAGCCTCGTTGATTGAAACGCTCTGCGGAACATTGTCGAGATACTTCATCTCATAGATTGCAAGGCGAAGAATAGCAAGCGACGGCTTTGAAATTCTTGAAAGAGTCCAGCCCTTTTTCAGGTGGCTTGCAATGATTTCGTCAATCTCCTCATGCTTGTCCTCAATGCCGGAAACTACAGCCTGAGCATATGCGCAAACACCGCCTATAAACATTTCAGAATTATCATCTATTGTTTCTTCAAGAGGCTCATCGTCAAAAGACTTTGAGAACAAAAGCATAAAAGCCTGCTCTCTCGACTCACTTCTTGTAAGATTAACCTCTTCCTCAAAAATATCATTAACTTCAATATCATTAGTTACATTGTTCATTTCATTATCCATATTAAGCCCAACTTTTCGTTAAATTAATTTAATAAAGGTAGTTATTATCATCAAGATTATACCATAACTGAAATTGAATGTAAATAAGAATTGACAAAGATATCTGTGACAAATCATTTGAATTTCGGAAATTTCTTTCTGAATAACTCTTCAATAATTTTAGTGCTCTCATCACAGCCGAATGTATCGGACTTTATGCACAAATCGTAGTTATCTGCATTGCCCCATTCGGAAGATGTAAAGTATTTGCAATGGTCGGCTCTTTCACGGTTTACCTTTCTGACCTTTTTAAGAGCATCGTTTACGGAAAGATTATCCCTTTCGGAAATTCTCTCTGCCTCGGTATTTTCATCGGCTGATACAAATACATTGAATGTATGCTTTTTGTTTTTGAGAATCTCGTTTGCAAGTCTGCCGACTATTACGCAGGATTCATTCTGTGAAATGGTTTTTATTACATTTTTTTCACGGTTAAAAAGGCTTTCGACATTCGGCATATTTGCGGTATCAAGCGGTCCGCCGTACCACGCAAAGAAATCGTGAAGTAAAGGATTTTTAATTGTCTGTTCATTCTTTTCAATAAAATCAGGAGAATAGCCGCTCTTCTCAACAACAAGTTTTATCAGCTCGTTATCGTAATACTTAAACCCAAGACTTTCGGCAAGTGCCTTTGCAATCTGTCTGCCGCCGCTGCCGTATTCCCTTGACACGGTGATTACATATGTAGGATTCTGCTCATCATCAGTTTTTTCATCAACCTGAACGGACGGAGTCTTTTTAAGAAGTTTATCTCTGTATTTTCCGAAAGCTTTGTTGATAATGCCGAGAATAAATCCGACAAGAAATGCCGCAATTACTGTTCCTGCACCGACACTGCCAAGGCTGTGAATCATAATCAGACAAGCCGCTGCCGACACTACCACCATAGTGATATCAAAACCCATTTTTATCTTTGAAAATTCGATTTTTGTAACCTGTGAAACAGCAGACATTACACCCTCGCCTGCGAGCGGAATAACATCGGCAGGAAGATACAGAAAAATTCCGACTGCGACAATAACGGAGCTTGCAAGCACCATTAAGATTCTGACAATAAGATTATCGGGTGTCGGAAAGAATGATGCAAGGTAGTTGCAGAATGTTGTAAAATAGCCGAAGATAACGCCTACGGGAATCTGCAAAAGGGTTATTAATTTAAAGTTTTTGCGAAGTAACAAAAACTGAATGAACACAAGAACAATGTGGAATATGATTGTTGCCTTGCCCATTTCTATGCCCCATATGCAGGTCATTGTGTATGGGATTGAGCTTACGGGAGATACACCGAGATTTGATTTTACCGAAAGTGCAATTCCGATTGTCATTATAAAAAGACCGATAAAATACATCGGCAATCTGATTTTCATATTTTTTAAATTCATTACATAACTTCCTTTTCAAAATGCTTTGTCATATTTTCATACACTTTTGCAAGCAGACTTTGGAACACTTCCGTTTCTTCTTCTGAAAAGCCGTCTGTTGCAATACTTTCTACGCTGTCAAATTTTTCATTGAGATATCGGACATACTCTTTTCCCTTATCGGTGAGAAAAACATAGAGTGACCTTCTGTCGCCGCCAAGAGATTTCCTTGCGATATAGCCTTTGGTTTCCATACCACGCAAAATCACGGTTATGGACGCAGGCTCAATGTGACAGCCTGCCGCAATATCCTTTTGTACACAGCCGTTATGGTCTTTTAGGTAATCGAGTATTTTCGGCTGACCCAATGTAAGTCCCGATTCTTTGATACTGCCGAGAAGTGCCTTTTGCACAAGCATATGGTCAGACATCAGCAGATAGTGAATTGACTCTTTCATACACAACCCTCTCTTTAATAGTTTTAATTCTAATTGTTATAATTCTAATTATATATCCGTTTAAATCGATTGACAAGTTTCCGGAAAAATTTCAGCCTATTGCGCAGTATTCTTTGTGAACATAGGAATATTTTTATGCATAAAAAAAGCAGAGGACACTATGCCCTCTGCTAATTTCATGCCCCTATTACCGATATATCGTCATAATCAACCTCATAATGAGTAACCACGGCATCGTCAATAATCAGAACAGATGTATCGTCAAGCTGAGATTTCGGAACAATTACCGACACACCTTGATCGCTTATATAGCAAAGGCATTCTGAAAATCCTTTGGCTTTGACAATACTTTCAATGCTGTCCTGAATTGTAAAGGTTTTTAGAAGCTCTTCAACATTCTTTTCAGCCTCGCTTTTGTCGGCATCAGACGAGCTTTCAAGATTGAAAATTTCTTTTGCATCATCAATTATTTTATCCTGAGTTGCCTGCCGCTTTGTCCTTTCGGCTGAAAAATAGCTTTTGCTCTCGTTTGAAAGTGCCGCCGTCTGCTGTACCTCATCATCCGACGCCGAAGCGGTTGCACTGACATATGATGCCGCTCCGAGTTCTTTGGCACTTTTGGGAGTTTTTGCCCCCGAAAGCTGCCAGTTTATGTACACAGCCGCTGAAAGTGCAAGCACAAGTGATGCAAAAACGATATATTTTTTCTTAGATTTCATATTACTCCCGACCTTTATTCTGATAATTTTGTAATACATACTTTTGCTGTTGAAATATCAAGCGCTTTTGTGACTGCATCGGTGACACGCTCAACCACAACAGGATCATCACCGCCTTCACACACTACAAGCACTCCTCTTATCAAAGGTTCAATTTCCTTTGTTTTGGTGGTGCTGTTGTCAAGATAAACATATTCAACGGAATTTTCCATTGTGAGCAAAACTTCCGTCTTGCCTGCTCCCTGAATTTTTGAAATCACCGTCTGCAAATCATTTTCTATTTTTGTGCTGTATGTTTTTACGGAAAATGCTTCATCTCCTTTTCCTGATGTCAAAGAACCGAAATCAACCCAGTTTGAAAGAAATATTAAACCAATACCGATAAGACCGACAACGATTATGATATTTCTTATTTTTTTACTGTCGAGCATTGGTTTCAGCTTTGAACTTGTTTTGTCTTCCATAATTCACTCCGTCATAATGTTTGGTGTAATTCCGAAATTGTCATAAACAATTGACGATACAAGATTTGTGTACCGAACAAATTCTTTGTCTATATATATGCTGATTGACGCTATGATTATGCCGTTGTTTTCAACTCTGCTCAAAATTATGTCACACGATTTGATTGTTATATTATTCTGTAAAAGAAGATTTTTTAATGCAGTTTCAAGATTTATCTCCGTCTGCTTTATAACAGCATTGCTGTATGCCTCATCATCTGTCGATATTTCTTTAACAGAATTTTGCTTTTCCTCAATATCGGTATTAAATGACGATACGGCACTTTTTACGGGAACAACCATACAGCAGATAATAAAAGCTCCTAAAACAAGGCTGATGATTTTCTTTGTACTGCCATCTGTAACAAAGGTCTGAACAAGCGAGCATATTAACGCAGACGCACACATTACAACAACAACCGTAAAAAGTCCGCTCATGATGAACCTCCGCCAAGCATAATTACCGCCGCCGTTGAAAGAATGTAAATTGACATAATGCACAGCAAAACGGCTATGAGAGTTGAAAAGACAGACGATATGTTTTCAAGCAGTTTTGCCGGACCGTTTAGATTGAGAACCTCTGCCGTTGATTTGCCGATCCAAAGGGTTAACATCCACATTACTCCCTGCAAAATCACTGGCATAAACACAATTGTAACGGACAAAATCACTATTATTCCTATTCCCGATTTCAAAAGTCCGATACTGCCCTGAACTACCTTGTAGGCATCCGAAAGTGCCGAACCGACTATCGGGATAAATGAATTGAGGGTAAACCTTACAGCACGGGTTGAAACATTGTCAACCGAAACGCTTATAAGCTGTCTGAATGTCAGAACGGCTGTGAAGATTGTCATAGCAAAGCCCAAAAGCCACTTTACGCTCTTTGAAATCATTGACATAAAACCGCTGAGATTTACGGACGGCGACACGGATGATGTTATTGACAGACCGAGGAACATATTGAGCAGAGGAACGATTATTTTTGATGAAAGCTGTGACACACCCTCCCCTGCCCCTATCATAACGGCATAGTATGATGCCGAACCTGCCACAGAACCCGAGCTTGCCATAATTACAGCCATAACAGGAACATAGGCAAGCATTATATTTGATGCGGTGCAGATTACCGAACCCGTTGATGCGATGACTCCGACAGCGGGGACTACTGCGGCACAGGTTATACAGAGCGTTGCGGTTATATTCAACGAGTTTGAAATATCGCAGGAGAGCGAACCGTTGTAGGCGCTGATTACGGAACAGAGCAAAAGCAGGGCGGTTATATTGACAAGACCTTTGAGCGGTGAAGAAATGTTGCCGAGTGCAAGCGAGAGAATTTCGCCCATTACATTTTCAAAAGACAGGTTGGCAAGCTTTGAAAAATCCCCCAAATCAACGCCCATATTCTGAAGGCTTTGCTTTATATCGTCGGACAGCGAATCAAAAACATTTGACATATCATAAATCATTTCACCTTCTTCAGCGTTTGCACAAACGCATGAAAGGGCGATAAGCACAAACACGACAGTAATTATTACAACACTTTTTTTCACTTCTTCACCTCAATTGCCTGCAAGTGACAACACGGTTTTTAAAATATCCGAATAAAGCGGAAGTGCCGTTACCGTAACCATAATTTTTCCTGCAAGTGAAACATTTGACGCAAGCGACTGACTGCCCGAATCCTTGCAGGTATTCACGGCGAACTCGGTGACAAGGCATATTCCGATTGATTTCAGCAGAATTACTATGTAGTCAATGCTTATTCCCGATGAGGCTATGATTTGATTGATTGTTGTAACGATAGCCGAAATCTGAGTAAGCACGCCGATTAAAATAATAACGGAACAGCTTATACCGAGCATAACGGAAATTTCCGCATTTTTCGGTTTGAGCATTACGCAGATTATTACGGTCACAACGGCAAGCACGGAAATTGACAGAATATTCATATTAAAAACCGAAAAGCTGTTTTATTGTGTTGAACAGAGTGCTGATTTGCGTTATTATCAGCGTTAACACAACTATAAGTCCGGCAAGCGAGGTCAGCATTGCCTGCTCCTCTCGACCGCTTCGTATGAGAAGTTGGGTAAGAACCGCAACAATTATGCCGACAGCGGCAATTTTGAAAATAAGCTCAACATCCATTACTACCTCTAAATCATCATAAGGGCGATTGCACTTCCTGCAAAAAATCCCATTGTTTTATATAGCTTTGATTTTTTTGTTATGGCATCAAGGGCTGATGAAAGCTGTTTTGAAAATGACACCTCGTAGAGTTCAAGATGTTTTAACTGCCCCTCCGTATCGGTTTTTCCGAGCTGACCTCCGAAATCGTTCAGCATTGAAATGTCGGATTTTGAAAGCGGTATTTCAGAAGATAATTGTTTTACCCTTTCAAGCCACAATTCGTCAAAAGGTCTGTTACATTCTGAAAAAAGCAATAAATCAAGGCTTGAGTTTTCTGCACAGGAATTAACCAGAGTGAAGATATCATCACCGTTGTAGCGAAGATTTGTTGCAAGCAATGATATAAATTCCGTGAATGATTTCAGAAAATCTCTGCGTTTGTATAACCTACCCGACAAAACAAAACCTATCATTGTACCCGTGCAGACAACAAGCAAACATCCTATGAGTTTAAACGGCAAAGTTGTCACCTACCTGCGATATTTTCACAATTTCACCTGCGTGGGTTCGATTTGACAGAAACACAAGTGTTTGAAATGCACCCGTTTTCATGAGTGAAACCATGTTTGCTTTCTGTTTCAGTTCGTATTCATTTGCACAATGTGTTGATGAAATTATCCGAACTCCGCAGTTGACCGACTTTTCAACGGCATAGATATCTTCTTTTGAGCCTATTTCATCGCAGATAACAATTTCGGGTGCCATACTGCGGATTGCGTGAAGCATTGCCTCGCTCTTGTTGTATGAATCATAGACATCGCACATTCCGATATCATTCTGAAATTTACCCGATGCCGTACCTGCAAGCTCTCCTCTTTCATCAATCAGGGCAACATTCTTCTTACCCTTGGTTGACAGAAGTCTTGCAAGGTCACGAAGTACGGTTGTTTTTCCGCTGCAAGGTGCTCCGCATATGAGAACACCTCCCGAAACGGCAATTATCTTATTATAAAGAGAATCCGCACAACCCTTATGCTCCCTTGCTATGCGGACATTGATTGAGGTTATGTCACGGATATTCACAATTTTTCCGTTGTTTACGACCGCTGTTCCGCAGATTCCTGCCCTGTGACCGCCGTACATTGTGACAAAGCCGTTTACAATTTCGTTCTGTCTGTTATACACGGAGTAGTTGCAAATGTTGTTGAAGGTATCGACAATATCGGCTTTTGACACAACAAGCATTGCACCGTCAAGGATTGTATTGCTAAGTCCGCCGTTTTGCGTTAGGTAGTATGTATTGTCGGGACAGACAAGTGCAAGCGGTCGTGAAAGTCTCAATCTGATTTCCTGAACCGAATCGGCTAATTTAGGTGCAAGCGGTAAAAGTCTGCGTGAAATATTCTTGCAAAGGCAGTTGAGTGCCGCCGTAAATCTCTTTTCGTTTTGTTCAGCAAGCATATTTTAAATTCCTCCCAAAAGAGTTTGTACAATAAATACTATGCAGACAAGCACAGTCATATGTCAAAAGGGCAAAAAAAATCCCCCGACATAAATCGGAGGATTGAAAATTGTTTTATTTGCTTTTTATTTCACTAAAGATAGCAGCATATTCTTCGTTAGTGTAATCACCTGTAAAATTAATATTGCCGTCAGTAATTTCAACATTTATATACGGGTTTGAAACCGTCTTTCCGTTAATAACAAACCGAACAGCAGAACCGATATTATTTTTAGTGTAGTCTGCAAACTTATCAGTTCCGTCAGCTGTAAGCTTCATATTTAACACCATACCGTTAATATCATCAAGCAAACACACATACTCGATTTGAGAGGACTCAATAATAACTTTGTTTTCGTCTTCATTATCACGGATTTCTACATTGGTCGGATTATAAATTTTCGGCAATTCAGCATTTGATGTCTGAACTGTTTCATTAACCGAGGTTGAAACCTGAGTAGTTGTATTTTCAGCAGAAGTATCGTTACTTTTTACATTTCCGCTGCAAGCAGATAATGCAACAGCAAGTAAAGTTACAACAGCTAAAATCAAATATTTTTTCATTTTAAGTACCCCTTTCATTATAATTATATAACAACATAAACAGTGTCAAGTATTTATTGTAACTATTTCATTGACAGCATTTCTTTTAATTCTTCTTCGGAAATTATTGCAACGCCTAAGGTTTGGGCTTTGGTTAGTTTACTGCCGGCATCTTCGCCTGCCAAGACATATGAAGTCTTTTTTGAAACTGATGAGCTTGTTTTGCCGCCGTTCTGTTCAATGAGTTTTGATGCTTCACTTCTTGTCATTGTGGGAAGTGTGCCTGTGAGGACAAAGGTTTTGCCCTCAAAAAGACCGCCTGTATTTTTCGGCTGTGACGGTTTCATTTTTAATCCGAGCGATTTAAGGTCTGCAATAAGCTCCTTTGTGCCGTCAAGTGAAAAATAATTTTCAAGGCTTTCTGCCATAACAGCACCGAAACCGTCTATTTTTTCAAAATCCTCAGCCTTTGCGCTCATAATATCGTCAATTGTTGCAAAATTTTCGCAGATTATCTTTGCGGCTTTAAGACCTATGTTACGGATTCCGAGAGCAAAAACAAGTCTGAAAAGTTCGTTTTCTTTTGATTTTTCTATTGAAGAAATAAGATTCTGAGCAGACTTTTCAGCCTTGCGTTCAAGGCTTGAAATATCTTCTGCTTTAAGTCTGTAGAGGTCGGCAGGAGATTTTACAAGTCCTTCATCTGAAAGCTGTTCAAGAATTGCAGGACCGAGTCCGTCAATATCCATTGCGTCACGGCTTACAAAGTGAATAAGATGTCTTGTCAGCTGTGCGGGACAGTCTGTGTTTGTACAACGGATTGCCGCCTCGCCCTCATCGTGTGTAACAGGGTTACCGCAAGACGGGCATACGGACGGAAATTCAAACGGCACGGCATTTTCAGCGTGTTCCTTAACTGACAGAACTTCGGGAATAATCTCGCCTGCTTTTCTGATTATAACCGTATCTCCTACGCAAATACCTTTTTCATCTATAAAATCTTTATTGTGGAGTGTGGCACGGCTTACTGTTGTTCCTGCAAGAAGTATGGGTTCAAAGTTGCCTACAGGAGTAAGCACACCTGTTCTGCCGACATTGATTTCGATATTGAGGAGTTTAGTAGGCTTCTCCTCGGGAGGATATTTATATGCCTCCGCCCATTTGGGATATTTTGCGGTACTGCCGAGAAGTCGGCGGCTTGCAAAGCTGTCAACCTTGACAACAGCGCCGTCAATTGCATAATCAAGCTCTCCACGCATATTTCCTATGCGCTCAATTTCCTCAATCACCTCGTCAACATTATCGTAAACGCTGTAAAATGCAGTCGGAAAGCCGAGTTCCGTAAGATAGTCAAGCCCCTGAATATGGCTTTCAATCGTCATTCCTCTGATTTGCTGGATATTGAACACGAATATATCAAGACTTCTCTGAGCGGTTATTTTTGCATTTTTCTGACGAAGTGATCCTGCGGCGGCATTTCGTGGATTTTTAAAGGTTTTTTCCTCGTTTTCTTCCTGTCTGCGAGTGAGTGCATCAAACGAATTGAACGACATATACACCTCACCACGAACCTCGAGATATTCGGGTGCATTCGGAATACGCTTTGGCAGACTCTTAATTGTCATAAGATTTTCGGTTACATCTTCACCTACAGAGCCGTCGCCACGGGTTGAACCTCTTACAAAAACACCGTTTTCATATTCGCACGATACGGAAAGACCGTCAAATTTAGGTTCAACAACATAGCGTACATTCGGCACGGTTTCTCGCACTCTTGCGTCAAATTCACGAAGCTCTTCGTGTGAAAAACTATCGTGAAGGCTTTCCATTACAACCTCATGAGTAACGGGAGAAAACTTTTCTCCTGCATTACCTCCGACACGGTTTGTCGGTGACATAGGAGATTTGAGTGACGGAAATTCCTTTTCGATATTCTCAAGTTCACGCATGAGCATATCGTAATCGTAGTCGGAGATTTCCGGCTCATCCTGATTGTAGTAAAGGTTGTTGTGGTATTCAAGCTGTTTTGTAAGCTCTTGGGCACGATTCTGAGCTGTTATAAAATCCATTTTGGTTTCCCCATATCATAAATTTATCGGTAAAATAAGTATCTGCACCTGTGTTTAAAATATTACCTGTTATTAACCTGTGAAGTTCCTTTTTCACGGAGGAAGGTTGATTCAAGGTCTGCAAGGTGAAGCTTTACGGCAAGCGGATACTTGTCATATGCCTGACTGATTGTGTTGCTGTTTTTGTCACCGAATTCACCCATATGCCAACGAATTGCCATAGCCTCATCAATTTTAAGGTGCATTTTGCGTTCAATGAGAAAAACAGACTTTTCACCGTGACCGTAGGGAAACTGATCTTCAATTGCATAATACGGAACTTTTTCCCACTGACCAGTTTTTTCATTCTTAACATTTCTGCTTGAAACCTTGTAGAACTGAGCCTTGCACAAATCGTGAAGAAGTCCGCAGATTGCAAAACTTTCAATATTGTCGGTTTCTTCATCATAGTGCTTTTCCATCATTGTATTGAACACGCTGACGGAGTGCATTACAAGACCGTTTTCACAGGCACAATGATATTTTGAACTTGCAGGGGCGGTAAAAAAATCGGTTCTTTTGAGCCATTCCAAAAGCTCGTCAGCACCCTGTCTTGTGATATATTTGTTGTAGATTTCAATAAATTCTTCCTGCGGCGTCATATTAATCCTCCTCATATTATTGTATTTTTAAAAAGGCAACAGCAGATAATCTGCCGTTGCCCTGCATTAAAAGTTCAAAAGATTTACTTTGCTGAAGTTGTAGCTGTTTCCGTAGCCGCCTCGGTTACTGGTGCTGTAGTTTTTGCCGAATCGTCATCCTTTGTATAGAGAATGTCATTAAGCTTGAGTCCGTTGCTCTCTACGGAATAAGCAACATCCATTTCAACTTCATCTGTGTAATAGTACTTGATGATGATTGTGCCGTTCTTGATTAAGTAAGTACCGTCAACATTGAGTGCGTCTGACTGGTTGATTTCAACAGTACCATCATCATTGAACTTGTATGTCATCTTAGCGTAACCGTTATCATAAGTCCATGAACCTGTGATTTTCTTGTCAGCCTTGAAGTCCTTATCAACCTTCAATTCAGGCTTAACCTCTGAACCTGACTTGAGTTTCACCTTGTTGGCAGCAGTTGAAGTTGAAAGCTCAAGAGTTCTGCCGGAGAACATATTACCCGAAACAGCGTAGTTACAGCTTGTTTCATTGCCGTTAAGCGTCATGGCAAGTGTCTGATTACCCGAATCATCTGTTGAAACCGTGTATGTACCGTTCCAAACCATTGAACCGATTCTGTAATTGAGAGTATTGTCACCGTTAAATGTGTAGTAAACATCAACCTTTAACGCCTCGTCGGATGATGCTGAATTGCCTGTTACATCAACTGATTCAATCCATGTTCCTACAATGCTTGTATCAAAAAATCCTTTGATTACGAAAAGAGTAGCTGCTGCAACCGCAACAATTACGATACCTATAATGATAGGAAGCTGAATAATACTCTTTTTCTTTGGCTGCGGAGCAATCACGCCGTTTTCGTTTGCAGGTTCTGTTTCAGCAAAAGACATTTCTTCGCTTTCTGTGGGCTCATCTGCAACGAATGTTGTATTTTCTGTTGTTTCTGCTGTTGTATCTGTGTTGGTATTCTCTGCCTCATTTTCAGAAGTGAGGATTTCTTTATTCTCGTCCAACTGTGATACCTCCTTAAATTTAGTCATCGCTTTCTATCATACTATAAATATGAAAGAAAATCAACTGTTTTTTATGCCGTTAAAATGTAATGAAAATTATTTAAAATACATATAAAGTTCGCATTTAAGCGTTCCGTTATAAAGTTTGCGGCGTTTGTCAGCCTTTCTGCCGAAGATTTTTTCAAAATCGTCATCGGGACTTATAACGGTGTAGCTTTTACCCTTCATTCTTTTAAAATGTTCACCCATAACTGCATACAGCTTTTCAGCTGATTTTACATCAAGTAATCGTTCACCGTATGGCGGATTTGTGATGATTGTCTGAAAACCGTCCTCAAGTTCAAAATCTTTAATATCACGGTTTGCAAATGTTATTCTGTCGGCAACTCCTGCAATTTCTGCGTTTTTCTTTGCGATTGCAAGGGCTGAATCATCTATATCGTAACCTGTTGCCCTGAATGTTGCGTCGTGTCTTATTTTCTGTCTTGCATTTTCTCTTGCTGTTTCAAAAACATCTTTCGGAACACAATTCCAATGTTCACAGGCAAAATAACGGTTAAGTCCCGGAGCAATGTTAAGTGCTTTCATAGCCGCCTCAATAAGAATTGTACCGCTGCCGCACATAGGATCGGTTACAAAGTGGTTTGCCCTTACTCTTGAAAGGTCAACCATAGCGGCGGCAAGTGTTTCTTTTATAGGAGCATCATTTGAATCGGCACGATATCCACGCTTGTGAAGTCCTGCGCCCGAAGTGTCAAGCATAATACTTACCTTGTTGCGAAGAATGAGAAACTGAATCTGATGCGGAGCACCTGTTTCATCAAACCACGGGAGCATATATTTTTGTGAAAGGCGGTCTGCAACTGCCTTTTTAACGATTTTCTGACAATCGGGAACGCTCATAAGGTCGGAATCAAGACATCTTCCCTTTACGGGAAAAGCCTCGGAAATTCCGATATAATCCTCCCACGGGATTGCCTTTACACCCTCGAACAAATCGTCAAAGGTGTGAACCTCAAATTCTGCAAGAAGAATGAGTATTCGCTCCGCATAACGGGAATTTATATTTGCAAGTGCAAGTGTTGACCAATCGCCTGTAAAGGTAACTCTGCCGTTTTCGGCATTGACATTTTCAACACCGAGATATCTCAGCTCATTTGCACAAAGACCTTCAAGACCGAAAATGCATGGAGCGGAAAATTTCATAGTCATATTTATCTCCTGTTTTATTGATACACAAATTCTATTAAGACTGAAAGACAAAAAAACAGGGTATCGGAATAACCGATACCCCTTGCTTTTAAAAAATTAATCGGTTGTCGGCTCGAGCACACCATAGTTGCCGTCTGCACGCTTGTAAACAACATTGATTTCATCTGTCTCGGAATTGATAAACATAAAGAAGTTATGGTTTACCATATTCATTTCAAGAATAGCCTCATCAACCGAAATCGGTTTTACAAGAACATGTTTTTTACGAACTACGCTGTATTCATCGTCCTCCGGTTCATCAGTCTGAGCTGCTTCCGTGATTAAATCTTCAATACCGGCGGATTTAATTTTCTTTTCAAGCCTCGTTTTATTCTTACGAATCTGACGCATAAGAATGTCGCAAACCTTGTCAAGAGCGTCATTCATTTCGGGCATTGTGCTTTCGGCACGATAAATCATACCGTTGTCACGGATTGTAATTTCAACAGTCTGACGGTTCTTTTCGAGGGTGACAACTACATTGACAGAAGCATCCTCTGAGAAAATACGATTAAACTTTGAAAGCTTTTTCTCGCATCTTTCCTTAAAGTTATCTCTGAGGTTGACTTTTCTTGCTGTGTAGGTGATTTTCATAAAATCTGCCTCCCTTATATAATTTTTTATTTTCTGCCGTTGCCGTTGCCTCTGCGGCTGTAGCCACGGCTTTCTCCGCCACGCTTAAGATCGGACATCTTATCCTCGCTTGTCTGCTTGAACTTTGACATCATATCCTCAAACGAAGAGGGAGCATTTCTGCGTGAACTCTGCCACTCGTAATCACCCGGTGAAGTTACGGGCGGAGCAGGCTTGTATGGCTCTCTGCTTCTGTGATTCTGTCTTTGAGGTCTGTCAGAGCGTTTTCTCTGCTGTTGCTGTTCTTTCGGGAGAGCCTGTTTCATTGACAGACTGATTTTTCCGTCATTAAGAGCAAGCACCTTAACCTTTACTTCTTGTCCGACTTTTACATAATCACTGATTTCATTGATGAAGGTAGGTGCAACCTCCGAGATATGTACCATACCGGTTTTTGAATCCGGCAAATCAACAAATGCGCCGAATTTTGTAATACCTGATACTTTGCCTTCCAGAATCATTCCGACTTCAATAGCCATAAAAATTTATTACCCCTTAAAATTATTTCTACCCTTTTATTCTCCGGCAACATTAATGAAAATTCTTTCACCGTCACCGACATAGCCTAATTCATCCTTAGCTATTTTTTCAATATATTTTTTAAGATCGTCACCCTTGTAATTCTGAACTTTTTTCAGATACTGCGACTGAATCTCAACCACGCTGATTTGCTGTTGCAAATCCGTAAGCTCTGCCTTTTTCTCGGCAATCTGAACATTCTGATTGATAATTGTAATTACGGCATAAAAAACAAAACCGATAATTGCGAGATAAATCAGAATATATCTTCCTTTTTTACGCTTTTTCGGAGTTATCTCCTTTATTGCGCCGTCTTCTGTCTGCCGAGAAGCCGCAGTGCTTTCTTTTACTTTCTTTGTGCTTTTTTTCATCTTCAAAACTATCTGCTTTCTCTGCTGAATTATTATTATCGTTTCTAAATATACCTTTATTCTTACCCTCATTATACAATATGTTGTTGCTGTTTTTCAATAGCTTTTTTAGATTTTTTTAATTTTTTGCGAAATTTTCACACAGACACTCTCCGTGAAACGAATCATCGGACAATATACAAACGATAAAAGTCTGCCGAGGGTTAATCGACAAATAACAAAGCCGAGAAATGAACCGACCGTTACAAACACTCTGAAAAATCCCAGCATATATGCAACGGAAAAAATAAACAGATTAAGTGATACGATAAAAACATAAAGAAAGTCTGTAACAAAAACCGACGCTTTTCCTTTGCAAAGCGTCATTCTGATTATTTTAAATATATCATACAGCAATCCTGCCACCGCTCCGAATACAAGTGAACAGAGAAAGGCGGTTGACTGCTGTGCAAAAGTCAGCTCCAAGATTACACCTACTTAAAGAGTTTTGAAAGTTTGGATTTTGACGCACCGTTGCCGAGGTATTGCATTGCGTTAATTTTTCCGTCAATTGAAACATCTCCCGTTTCAAGGTTTAACTTGTCAATGTGCAGATTTTCCCCTTTGATTACAAGGCAACCGCAGGAAGTTTTTACCGACACCGTTTCCTCGTTGAAGCCCGACACATCCTCCGTGCCTGTCATAACAAGCTTCCCCCTGTTATCAAGCATAACCGTATGATTCTTAGCCTTTGGCATTTCCTGCATAAAAAAACCTCCGTATAAATTATTTGTCAGTAATTTATACGGAGAAAAAAATAAAATTATTCTTCTTTTTTTGAGATTTTATGTATAACAACATAGTGCATCAGATTGCCATCAACAATAACATGAGTAATAGCAAGAAGAGGGAATTCAGAGAAGAACGCCTCCTGATTGCCTTTTACACCCTTTGCCGTAAAACCAAGCACCACAATCAGTTATATCACATTGTTTAACACAACAATATTTCATAGTTTAATACCTCAACTTACGATTTATTTATATTTATTAAGTTGATAATTATTCCTACTAGTAAACCTGATGAATGTCGTGGTATACACATATTCTCCTCGTGTGTAGATTATTTTAACGAATTTAAAAATTGGCATACCGAAATAATGAACAATAAAGTCATTATTACGAAAGAGCCATTGGGTATATTTATCTGTGTGTAAAACTTCATTACAATAATCCCAATGTAAGTAATTACAGATAATATTGCCAATATTAAATTAATTGTCTTATTCATAATCTACTCACCTAATTTCATCCAAAGTAATATTTTGTGTTTTAATTTTGGTAAAAAATCAGACTGCCGCCTCATACATTGTTGCCGCATCTTCCTTGCGAACAACTTCTTTTACCTCTGTAACCTTAACCTTTACACTTTTTGAACCGAGTGTGATTTCGATTACATCACCGACTTTTACATCATAGGACGCACGGGCAACCTTGTCATTAACTGTGATTTTGCCTGCGTCACACGCCTCATTTGCAACTGTTCTGCGTTTGATGAGTCGGGATACTTTTAAATATTTATCAAGTCGCATATTATAAACCCTTCCGATTTTTAATAAAAAATTTTTAACAAAAAAGGGTAATGATACAGCGTACCATTACCCGAAATATAAAACAAGATTACTTGTTTACTACATCCTTAAAGCCCTTGCCTGCCTTGAATGCAGGAACCTTTGAAGCAGGAATTTCGATTGATTTACCTGTTCTTGGGTCACAACCTGTTCTTGCATTTCTCTGACGCTGTTCAAATGTGCCGAAACCTGCGATCTGAATCTTTTCGCCTTCAGCTACTGTATTGATGATTGTGTCAATTGTTGAAGAAACTGCCTTTTCTGCATCCTTCTTTGAAAGTCCGCTCTGCTCGGCAACTGCAGCAATAAGTTCTGTTTTGTTCATAATAATAAACCTCCAATTAATAATTCTTTGATAATTTAACTTCATCCCATAGGGAATCGAGTACAGATAACGGTGCCGTTTTCATATCTATTCCACGCTCGTTTGCAAGCTTTTCAACAGACGAAAAACGGTCGGTGAATTTGTCACAGGCATCGTAGAGTGCGTGTTCGCTGTCAATGTTCAAAAATCTTGCAACATTAACTGCTGAGAAAAGCACATCACCGAGTTCTTCACGCTGATTTTCAACATCATTGTTTTCAACAGCGGCTTTAAGCTCTTCACATTCTTCAAAAAGCTTATCAAGCGCACCGTTTACATTCTCCCAGTCAAAACCGACCTTAGCGGCCTTCTGCTGGATTTTTGTACTGCGCATGAGTGACGGAAGTGCCTTTGACACGCTGAGAATTGCCTGTGTCTGAGTTTTCTGGGATTTTGTTTTCATCTTAATGGCATCCCAGTTTTTGAGAACCTTTTCGGTAGTGTCAGCGTTGACATCACCGAAAACATGGGGATGACGGATAATGAGCTTTTTGCAGATTCCGTCACAAACATCGTTTATATCAAATGTTCCCTGTTCACTTTCAATTTCCGCATGCAGAGCAACCTGCAGAAGAACATCACCGAGTTCTTCTTTAAGCAAATCGAGGTCGTCGGTATCAATTGCCTCAACAGCCTCATAGGTTTCCTCAATAAAATTTGAGCGGATTGACTTGTGAGTCTGTTCTCTGTCCCACGGACAACCATCGGGTGCACGAAGGATTTTTACTATCTCAACAAGGTCATTAAAATTATAATTTTCTTTTTCTGTAAAGTTCATTCGTGACATCTCCGATAATCTTATTAGACAATGCAAATTTTATCTGAGAAGCGGAAACAACCGCAACAGATATATATTTTACCTAATTAATCCTAATTTTTCAAGTGTTTTTGCAATTTTCTCACCTTTCGGCAAAAATTTCAGTTCTGTTGCCGTAAAAGCACGCAATATCAACAACACAGCAATATAAACGATAACCGCAACAAAGATTGCAACTGCAAGCGAAACTGCAATTGACATTCTTGCAGAGCCGATAATGCTTTCCATAAGGTGATATGCGCCGAATGCCGAAGCGGCACTTGCAATCGCACCGATAAGCGGTTTTACTGTTGTACCGAATAAATCAGGCTTGATTTTTGAATACTTGATAAGCAGATACATACCTACGATTGTCATAATTGCATAGGTAATCATTGAACCAACAGTTGCACCCTGAACATTAATTTCCGGAACGCTTACAAACATCCATGTAATGCCGATCTTGACAGCCATACAAACTGTGTATAGCTTCATCGGGAGGTCAACTCTGCCGATGCCCTGGAGCATACTGCATACAGGAGTTGACGCCGCACCGAATATTGTTGTAACACCCATGATGAGGAGAATTCTTCCGCCGACATCTGTAATAAGCGGATCGTTATACACAAGTCCCATAATCGGGAACGAAAGTGCCATCATACCGAGAGCCATCGGGAATGTAAAAAGCATTGTAAGGCGGATAACAGTTTCGATTGACTTTTTGAGTTCGTCCTTGTTGCCCTTTGTCCATGCACTTGTTACATTCGGCATAGCACTTGAACCGAACACCTGTGTTACGGCTGTTACAAGCTGAAGAAAAGTGAGGGCGGCTGAGTAGCAGCCCCAAAGGCTGGTGTGGATTGTCTTTGTGTCGGCATAGAACATATCGGCTGTAAAATACTTACTGTACTGTGCCTGCAGAGCCTGCGGATTAGTTTCAATCATATTGAGGAGTACACGCTGAACAATTACCTGGTCAATAAGCGAGCCTACGCTCATAATGAGTGAACCCATTGCAACAGGAATGGCTGTTTTGAGAATCTTGTTAAAAGTTTCCCTTTTGGAACGAGCCTCTACGGAATTACGGTAGTATTCTTCCGGAATTCCATCACCCTGAATTTTAAATTTGAGAATATAGAACACAAATGATGCGGCGCTTCCGAGGGTGATACCCATAATTGCACCGGCAACCGAGAATGAAACGATTGTCTGATAAGCCTCGGTTTGATTTGCAATGTAAAGTCCGAAAACCGTGCCTGACTCAGCATAAGAATTCATACCGAGGTGCGCAATGATGTAAGCGAGGAATGCACCGATAAAGAGCTTGATTGTTGCCTCTATAATTTCCGAAACGGCAGTCGGGAACATGTTGCGCTGACCTTCATAGTATCCTCTGTAAATTGAAACGAGGCAACCGAATAATACCGTCGGAGAAAGGCAGAGCATACCGAGCAATGAATACGGTGACTCAATAATCTGAACATAGATAAAGCTTGCACCGACAAGAATTGCAAATGAAAGAATGCCGACAATAACGAAGAAAGGAATTGAAACCCTATGAATTTGTTTTACATCGTTAAATCGTTTTTGTGCCGTACTTTCAGATACAAGTCTTGAAATTGCTATCGGCAGACCGCCCGTTGCAACTGTGAAAATTACGACAAAAATTTCGTAGGCATTACTGTAAAGACCCAGACCGAAAGATGCAAAATTGACGGTTTCCGTTCCGCCTGCAACAGCCTGTTCAAAAGAAACACCGGAGAAAATACCTGTAAGAATAACCTTGTCAAGAAGTCCGAAAACCTTGACAATTACCATACTTAAAGTAAGAATTGCCGCACCTTTGACAAAGGTTTGAGAAGCGTCCTTCTCAGCGTTTGCAACGGCATTGTATTTTTTAGTTTTTAATTTAGACAAAAATAATCACCCATTAATAAAAAATCAAAGTTCAAAATCCTCATCAGTATCGTCAATCTTGATACCGCAGATGTTGCAGAATACAGAATTTTTAGGAATAACAGCATTGCATCCGGGACATCTTCTCTGATCTTTTGCCACGGCAATATGTTCGTTTACAACATCAAGATTATCTTTCAAATCGGAAATTTCCGAAACGATAAGCTTAATCTGCTGTGAATTGTCTGTTCCGTGAACCTCAGATTTGTATGTAAGAGCACCGAGTTCACGAAGCTTTTTGTTGATATCGCCTCTGATTTCAGCGGCAGTAATCTTGTGCTTTGAAACATCATAAACTGTTGACGCTTTCTGCGAAACAGCAGACGCACAGGCTTTTGCATTGACAACTACATCGTCAAAAATTTCATCAAATTTTCCCATATTAATCCGACCTTTCTTAAAATTATCTCATCAGAAAAACAAATTATGAACAAGAATTCTGTTTTGTTCAATATATGACAATTTCACTTCTGTATGCAATCACATATGTCGTATTATAACACCGTTGACAGCATTAATCAACTGTGTTATTGACCATAAAACTGCATTATCCCGGACTTTCTTTGAATAAGTTCATCAAAACGGTCAATGTATTCGTACGGATATTTAAAATTGAATATTCTTTCGAGATAATCGGGATTGTTGCGTTTCAGTTTTGTAACACCGCCCGAACCGCAGGCAAGGATTGTGTGGGTTTCGTCCATAACATAAACATTGTATAGGCTTTCAAAGCCTTTTTTTGACCAGCCGACATTTTCAAGATTACCGACCATTCTGCTCTGGCGATACATATAGTACGGAATGTACTCGTTTTGTCCGAGAATATTCTGCGTGTATGCAAGCATTTCTCTTGTATCTCTCGCCTGTTGCAAATCAAGCGTTACTCCCTCGGTTGTAAGGCGTGACGCTCTTTTCATGCACAGCGTGTGAACCGTGATACATTCCGCATTCAGCCTGACGATTGAATCAAGTGAATTTTTAAAGCTTTCGGGGGTATCTGTCGGCAAGCCTGCAATGAGGTCTGTGTTGATATTATCAAAGCCGCATTTTCTTGCAAGCTCAAAAGCGTCAAAAAACTGCTGAGCAGTATGCTTTCTTCCGATAGTTTTCAGCACCTCATCGTTTACAGTCTGCGGATTTATGCTGATTCGGTCAACTTTATTTTCTTTTAAAGCAAAAAGTTTTGCAATGTCAATTGTATCGGGGCGACCTGCCTCGACAGTAAATTCACGACAGGTTGACATATCAAAGCTTTTGTTTACTGTTCTAAGCACCGTATCAAGCTGTTCGGCACTCAGAGTAGTGGGAGTGCCGCCGCCGAAATATACGGTTTCAAGCCTTAAACCAAGCTTGTTTGCAATTTCGGCTGTCCGTTTAATTTCTTCGCATAATAGCTTTGTGTACGGTTCAATCAGCTTTTCAGCCCTTTCGATTGACGCCATTACAAATGAGCAATAACTGCACCTTGACGGACAAAAAGGGATTCCGACATAAAGACTGAACGATTCGGGTTTTGAAAGTTCAAGAATTTTTCGTTCGTTATGCTCGGTTTCCCTTGACAATGCTATTTTTTCGTTGCTGACAAAAAAATCGTTTTCAAACTTTTTTACAGCCTGTTCTTCATTTGATTCTTCGGCAAGTCGTCTTAAAAGCTTTACGGGGCGAACTCCCGTAAGTATTCCCCACGGCTGTGTAAGTCCCGTAAAATCACAAAGGAGTTTGTACAAAAGTTGTGCCGAAACAAGCTCGTTGTCATCATCCGTAAGCTTTTTCACAGCTGTTTCGGACTTATTAAAAGAGCCGATATTCACCGAAATTGTGATTTTATCCGAAACCTCCGTATAGATACACGGAGGCTGTGGTTCTGAAAAATCTCTTATTACCGTTATTTTTTCATTTGGAAAGAAAAGCCTTGTAAGATTTTCAAGTTCAAAATGAAAATTGTGATTTTTTACATATAAATTCATATTAAAGAATCCTCATCAGCGGATTGTATTTTCTCTCGTGGTCAAGGGTTGTTGTCGGTCCGTGACCGGGAATTACACGATAATCACCCTCAAGATTTTTAAGCTTTCTGATTGACTTTGCCATTTCGGCATCGTCACCTGTGGGAAAGTCTGTTCTGCCGTATGATTCGCAGAAAAGAGTATCTCCCGAAATAATCGTGTCATCAAAAATATATGAACCGCAACCGCTTGTATGTCCCGGCGTGGTGATATATTTGATTTCAGTGTTGCCGAGCATGAAATTGTCACCGTCTTTAAGCAGAATATCGGCTGAGAACGGTTTGAGTGAAAGTCTGTGCTTTTCGGTAAGATTGAGTGTAGGATTGCTGAGAAATTCGTTATTCTTCTCGCCCGTAACAATTTTTGCGTCAAACTTTTCCGCAAGCTGTTTTGCATAGCTTATGTGATCGTAGTGACCGTGTGTAAGAATTACATATTCAAGCTTTCCGCCGTTTTTCTCAATTTCAGAATTGAGTTCTTCATTCGGTGCGCCCGGATCGGTTACAGCCATTTTGCCTGTTTTTCTGTCTGTAAGCAAACAACAGTTTGTCATAAGAACCGTAACATTAAAAATTTTTACATCTATCATATTTTCAAATCCTTTGTGTTGATTTCAATAGTAACGGGACCGTCATTCACAAGAGAAACCTTCATATCGGCACCGAAAATTCCCTTTTCAACACGCTCAATTCCGTTATCGTGCATTTTTTTGCAGAAATATTCGTAGAGCGGATCGGCTGTGTCAGGTCTTGCGGCAGCCATAAAGTTAGGGCGTCTGCCGTGTGAGCAGTCGGCGCAGAGGGTAAAGTTTGAAATTACAAGCACCGAACCGTTTACATCGGCAAGAGCAAGATTCATTTTATCATTTTCATCCGTAAAAATTCTCAGACCTGCAATTTTTGCGGCAAGTGCGTCCGCCTCTTTTTCGGTGTCACCGTTTTCAACTCCGAGAAGAATAAGAAAACCCGTACCGATTTCGCCCACGGTTTTTGAATCAACTTCAACCTTGGCCATGGTAACTCTTTGTAAAATTGCTTTCATAAATTATAACCTCAATTACAGTCTTTTTACTTCGATTGTTCCGTTGATGTCGGAAAGCTTTGAAATTACACCACGGAGGTGATTTCTGCCCATTACATCAATTGTTGCGGTAACTACGGCAGTGCCGTTGCCGGCCTCTCTTGAATTAAGCGAATGTATAAAAATGTGCATATCCGAAAGCTTGATTGTAACATCTGCAAGAAGTCCTGTTCTGTCGGTTGCGGTGATCTGGAGCGTACTTCTGAACGCCTCTCCTACCTCGTCCTCCCAGTAACAGCTTACCCATCTTTCGGGTTCTTCACTTTTACTGATATCTTTCGGCACATTCGTGCAATGCCTTTTATGAATTGAAACGCCGTAGCCCCTTGTAATATAGCCGATAATATCGTCACCCGGCAGAGGATTGCAGCACTTTGAGAATTTTACAAGAACATCGTCTGCACCCTCAATTACAACGCCTGCGGATGCCTTCGGTCGCTTTACGGGTGCTTGCGGAACATCAATTTCTTCAATATCTGACGCATATGCTTTCTGATATTCTTCTTTGAGCCTTGGCATTATCTTCCAAAGCTGAATACCGCCGTAGCCTACTGCGGCATAGAAATCATCCATGGAATTATACTGCTTTTTAATCATCAGTTTCTGGAGAAACTCGGGATATTCTTCTTCGGAAAGATTGATGCCGTGGCGCTTGAACTCCTTGTCAAGCATCTGCCTGCCTTCGGCAATATTTTCATCACGCTTTTCATGCTTATACCATGAGCGGATTTTTGATTTTGCCGATGCGGTTTTACAGATATCAACCCATCCCCTGTTTGGGTGTTCCTCTTTTTGGGTGATAATTTCGCAGATATCGCCTGTTTTAAGCTTATAGTCAATCGGAACGATCTTTCCGTTGATTTTAGCACCGACCATTCTGTGACCTACCTGTGTGTGAATAAGATAAGCCATATCAATCGGAGTTGACCCCTGCGGAAGATTGAACACATCGCCTCTCGGGCTGAACACATAAACATCGTTTTCCGTAAAATCGTTTCTGATATTCTTTGCAATGTCGGTAACATCTTCTGCCTCAAGCTGATCAAGAATCATATCCTTGACCTTTTTGATGTTCTCCTCCATTTTGTCATTATTTTTGCCGCCTGCGCCCATTCCAAGCTTATACTTCCAATGGGCGGCGATTCCGTATTCGGCGGTGTAATGCATTTCCCATGTTCTTATCTGAATTTCAAAAGGAATTGCGTTTTTGTCGAGTACGGTTGTATGGAGCGACTGGTACATATTCGGCTTAGGCATTGATATATAGTCCTTGAAGCGGTTAGGAATAGGCTTGAATATATCATGCACTACACCGAGAACATTGTAGCAATCGGATACTGTATCAACGATTACACGCACGGCAAAAATATCAAAAATCTGATCCATTGTTTTGCCCTGCATATATGTTTTGCGGTAAATACTGTTAATACTCTTTACTCGACCGCTGATATACACACCGGGGATTGTACCCTCGGTTTTTGCGAGAATCTGGTTCTTAATGGATTCAATAAACTTGTCACGACCCTCTTCGGTCATAAGAAGATCGTCTTCGATTTCCTTATAGCCGATTGGATCAAGGTACTGAAGAGAACGATCCTCAAGTTCGTCTTTTATGGTTTTAATACCGAGCCGATGAGCAATCGGAGCAAACACCTGCATATTTTCAAGTGATTTATCTCTTCTTTTTTGTTCCGGCATACAATTCATTGTACGCATATTATGAAGCCTGTCGGCAAGCTTGATGATAATTACACGGATATCATCAGCCATTGCGATAAGCATTTTTCTTATATTTTCAGCCTGTTGCTGTTCACGGGTTGAGTACGGAATTTTTGAAATTTTTGTAACGCCGTCAATCAGCTTGGCAACATCCGCACCGAAAAGCTTTGTAACCTCTTCAAGTGTGACTCCTGTGTCCTCTACTGTGTCATGAAGCAATGCACCGCAGACGGAATCGGTATCCATACCGAGCTCTGCAACAATACAGGCTACCGAAACGGGATGAAGAATGTACGGAATTCCCGATACTCTGCGCTGGTCACCGTGAGCTTTTTCGGCAAATTTATATGCCTTTTCGATTTTATCCATATCGTAAGTGTTGGCAGCAGATGCGGAAAGAATCTTTTTCAGTTCCGTAAAATCCTGATAGTGTGCAACATTTGAAAATTTACCCATCAGAATACCTCCCTTAATTTCTTGATAATCGGGGCTGATTCGAGGTCAACCCTGCCGTTTACGGGCAGGACTGAAATTTTTGAGGTTTTCATTCCCTCTGAAATTTCGATAAGCCTGAGCTCTCTCATGGCCTCAAGTATCACTTTAATTTTACCAAAAGACAGCCTGTTGTCAAGCATGTGAACCAAAGTTGCGGTTTCAAAAGCGTAACCGCCGTTGCTTTTCAGATATCTGTAAAGCAATGCAAAATCGTTTCTGTCGGGCATTAAATCCGAAAGCTGTGAGCGGTCAAGCTGTTTTCCTCTGCAAAAATCCTCATAGTTTGTACGGCTGTCAAGGAGCTTTTCGGTATCGCAGTCCGAAGATTTTATATCTTTGACAATTACGGAAACAGACACATTTCCGTTGTACTCATTGCGGTCAAGATTTACTGCAAGATCAAGTGTTTCACCGATTTTATACGGAAATTCTTCGGTTGATGTAAAGAATTTCATTGCAGTAATCTGTATGTTATTGCGGGACAGAGTGAGTCTTAAATGCCTGTTTGCCGAAAGCGGAGTAATGTTCTTCAATGTCATATTGTACAAACCGAAAACAGGCGTCGGATTGCCGGCACCGTAGGGTTGCATAAGCGACAGAGAATCAATCAAATCAAGGTTTATGTATGCCGGATTGAGCTTGCACTCAATGTTGATTTTATCATACGGCATCTTGCCGAAATTGTCGGCAAATTCGTTTATTTTCCTGCGAAAAGCAGGGATATTCTCGGAATCAAGAGAAAGCCCGACAGCCATAGGATGACCGCCTCTGTGTGTGAGAAGATCCGAACAGGCAAAAACAGCGTCACAAAGAGGAAACCCCTCAACACTTCTGCCCGAGCCCTTTGCAATATCACCGAGCTTTGAAATGACGATTGCCGGCTTGCCGTAAGCCTCTTTGACTTTGGCGGCAATAAGTCCGATTACGCCCTGATGCCAGTTTTCACCGTCAATTACTATGATTTTATCATTGACAAGCGATGGTTTTCTGCGGATTATTCCGTCAATTTTTTCAAGAATATCACGCTCAATCTCTTGCCTTTCGGAGTTGTCAACGCAGAGCTGCGATGAAATTTCAGCCGCCTCATCATAATCTTCCGTAAGAAGAAGCGACACCGATTTTTCGGACAAACCGAGTCGTCCTACTGCATTTATTCTCGGAACAATTGTAAATGACACATTTGTTGAAGATACGGTTTTTCCCGTAAGACCGGAATTTTTGATAAGCGCCTGCAGTCCGGGACGGTCGGTATTTGTAATGCTTTCAAGTCCGTGTTTGACAAATACTCGGTTTTCATCCTTCAACTCAACAACATCACCGATTGTGCCGATGCTCAAAAGGTCGGAATAGTTGTCAAGCAAGGTGGTTGTGTCGCAGTATTCGCCTTCAAGCGCCATAATCAGCTTGAAGGCAACACCCACCCCCGAAAGATTTTTGAATCTGCTTTTACAATCCTCTCTGTGCAAGTCAACTACGGCACAAGCCTTTGGCAACTCACCTGAGGGCATATGGTGGTCTGTGACCACGGTATCAATTCCGAGTGAGCTTGCGTATGCAACCTCCTGTGCTGCCGCAATTCCGTTATCAACCGTAATTATGAGTTTTATTCCACGCTCATTGAGTTTGTCAACAGCGTTTTTGTTCATTCCGTAGCCCTCGGTTTCACGGGACGGAATATAGTACATTGCGTTTGCGTCAATTGTTTCAAGGTAAGAATATAAAAGTGCTGTTGAGGTGACACCATCGGCATCATAATCACCGTAAACACAAATCGGTTCACCGCAATCAAGCGCCTTGTTAATGCGTTCAACAGCCTTATCCATATCTTTTATTTCAAACGGATCGGCAATGAAAGAATCGTTGTAAAGAAAGCCTTCAATTTCATCTTTCGTTGTAATATTCCGTATCTGAAGCAGCATTGCAACAATTGCAGGCAGCTCATAGCGGGACTGAATCTCCCCCGCCTTAGTTTTATCAAGTTTTGCAACCGACCACAGCTTCAAAATGCCGCTCCCTTTCGTTTATATAGTTGATTTATATTAGTTATTATACTTTTCAAGCATTGATTCTGCGTGTTTAAGTGCGGCGTCGGTTATATCAACACCGCCGATTATTCGTGCAAGTTCGCCTGCTCTGCCGTTATGGTCAAGGAGGGTTACATTTGTAAATGTTCTTCCTTTTTCAACCTGTTTGCGGATAAGATAGTGATAATCCGCAAGAGCTGCGATTTGTGCCTGATGTGTCACGCAGAGAACCTGACTGCTTTTGCTGACTTCACGCAGTTTTAAGCCGACCTTTTCTGCCGCTGAACCCGAAATACCTGTGTCAACCTCATCAAAAATGAGGGTATCAACCGTATCCGTGCTTGCAAGAACTGTTTTGATTGCAAGCATCATTCTTGAAAGCTCACCGCCCGATGCGATTTTTGCAACAGGGCGAGGTGTTTCACCCGGGTTTGCGGAGATGAGCAGTTCCATTTTATCCGTACCATTTGAATTTGGTTCGCACTTTTCAAAGTACGGAACAAGCTCAACATTCGGCATATTCAAAAATGCCATTTCGGATTTTACTTTTGTTGCAAAGGTTTTTGCGGCTTTTCTGCGGAGAGTACCGAGTTTTTCGGCAGCCGCAAGCATTTTTTCTTCGCTTTCTCTGCATTTTTCCGCAAGCTCGTCACGGTTGCGGTCATAGTTCATAAGTTCGTCAAGTCTTGCCTGATATTTTTCGGCAAGATCCGAAAGCTCGTCTGACGGACAATTATATTTTCTTGTAAGACGATTGATAAGGTCAAGCCTTTCTTCAACTTCTTCAAGCCTTTGCGGATCGGATTCAAGTGAATCAATGGCGTCGGAAATGCTGTCGCAACAATCCTTTAAATTGTAATATGCATCTGTAAGCGTATTTGCAATTTCTTCATATTCAGCATTATATGATGACGCTTTTTGAAGGGCAGTTGATGCAGAATCGACCGATTCAAGACCGCCGCCATAGTTTTCGTCACCGTCAAGAGCCATTTTAGCATCATTGAGCAGAGAAAAGATTTTCTCAAAGCTCATAAGCGCTGTTCTTTCGCTCTCAAGCTCCTGTTCTTCTCCCTGCTTAACATCGGATTCTGTGAGTTCATTCACCTGATATGAAAGCAAATCAATTTCTTTCAATCTTTCACTTTCGTCCGAATCGGCTGAATTTAATTTCTTTTTGAGAATTTTATATTCATCATAACATTTTTTATAATCAGTCAAAAGCTTTTCGCAACCGCCGAAACGGTCAATATAATCAATATGAGTTTCGGGAGAGAAAAGTTCGTAGCTTTCGTGCTGACCGTGAATGTTTATAAGGTGCTTTGAAAGTTCTTTGAGCATTGAAACCGTTGCAGGCTTGCCGTTGATTTTACAACTGCTCTTGCCGTTTCTGTTGAGAGTTCTCTGCAAAATGAGTGTTCCCTCGTCATCGGAAAAGCCGAGTTCATCAAGCTTTTCAACAATGCTTTGGTTAATATCGTCAAATTGGGCGCTTACAAAGGCTGAATCAGCCTCGGTGCGAATAATTTCCTTTGATGTCCGCTGTCCCATAATTGCATTGATTGCGTCAATTATTATACTTTTACCTGCACCTGTTTCACCTGTGAGGACATTAAGACCGTTTTCAAAATCTATTGAAGTTTTTTCAATCACGGCAATGTTTTCTATATATAAAGTTCTGAGCATTTCAATCAGTCCTGTCAAATAAGCTTTTTGAGTTCTTCGGTAAGCGACACCGCAAGGTCGGCTGTTCGGCAGGCAATGAAGATTGTATCGTCACCTGCAATTGTTCCGACAACAGACGGATAGTCGGCAGAATCGAGTGCGGCACAAACTGCCTGTGCCATACCGCTGAGGGTTTTTATTACAACAAGATTCTGTGCTACATCTATTGAATTTACCGAAGTGCTGAAAAGATTTGAAAAATTGGTACGGATATCGGTCGAACTGCGAGATGCAGAAACATAGCGATATTTTCCGTCACTTCCGAGAGTTTTAACAAGGCGTAAATCCTTGATATCTCTTGAAATTGTAGCCTGCGTCGCCTTGAAACCTTCTTCACGAAGTCGGGTAAGCAACTCATCCTGTGTTTCAATGGGATGTTCGGCTATAATATCAAGAATTCGTGCGTGTCGCCCTGTTTTCATCAAAAATCCCTCTCTTTCAGTTTTTCATTGAGCAGTTTATAAAAATTGCGGTTGTGGAGTAACGCAAGTTTAAGCTTTAAATCGGATTTGCGGATTACAACCCTGTCGGTTGCAAGAACAGGAACATTTTTTTCACCGTCAATTGTCAGCACGCAACAGCATTCTTCGGGGATTTTCACATGAACCGAAAGCTCCGATTCTCCGCTGAAAAGTACGGAACGGGAAAATAATGAATGGGGACAAACGGGAGTCATAAGAATACATTCCATTTTAGGTGCGAGGATAGGTCCGCCTGCCGACAATGAATAAGCGGTTGAGCCTGTCGGAGTTGCAAAAAGCAGACCGTCCGCTCTGTATTTTGAAATTTCGTCACCGTCAAGCGTCAGGTGCAAATCAATTGTTTTTGAGAGCTGACCTCTTGCGACAACGGCATCGTTCACTGCAAGATAGTGCTTTGAGCCGTCCTCTTTTATGACCTCAACATCAAGCAAAATTCTCTCCTCTGTTGTGTAATCGCCCGTAATAAGCCGTTCAAGCTGTTCATATTCGTGCGGTTCAACATCTGCGGCAAAGCCAAGTCTGCCGACATTCACACCGATAAGCTGTTTATCGGCTTTTGCGGCATATTTTGCGGCATGGATAATCGTTCCGTCACCGCCTACTGTAATTGCCATATCGCAGTATTCAAAAAGCTCCGTAATATTTTTTGAATAATGAATGTGAATTCCCTTAAAATACTGACTGCATTCCTCAATCATAGCAATTTCTGCATTTTTATCAAGAAGAAAAAGAGAAATCTTTTTTGCATATTTAATTGCCCGTTCTTTTGAAAGATTGACCACTAATGCAAATTTCATAAAAGCACCTGCTCATTTTTTGTCAAGAGCGGCATGTGAATTTTCAACAAGCTGCTCGGGTGTTACATCTGTGTATGACTTTGGATCATCACTTTTGCGAAGATGGATAAGGTATTCTATATTGCCTTCGGGACCTTTGATTGGCGAATAGTCGAGATTAAGCACATCAAAGCCGTTTTCAAGGCAAAAATCAAATATTTTTCTGACAACCTCAACATGGACGGCAGGATCACGAACTACGCCCTTTTTGCCCACCTTTTCCCTGCCTGCCTCAAACTGCGGTTTGATTAGGCAGACAGCCTGTGCGTTTTCGCTCATAAGCTGTCTTGCAACAGGCAGAATCAGCTTTAATGAAATGAACGAAACATCAACCGAGAAAAAATCAATTTCATCGGGAACCTGCTCCCTTGTAACCTTTCTCATATTGGTGCGTTCAAGATTGACAACACGGGGATCGTTGCGAAGCTTCCAAGCAAGCTGACCGTAACCGACATCAATTGAATACACCTTTTTTGCACCGTTTTGGAGCATACAGTCGGTAAAGCCGCCCGTTGACGCACCGATATCCATTGTTATCTTATCTTTTAAATCAAAGTCAAAATTGTCTATGGCCTTTTCAAGCTTTAAACCGCCACGGCTGACATATTTCTGTGTGTTGCCCCTTACTTCAATTTTAACATTTTCATCATAAGAAGTTCCGCACTTGTCGGCTTTCTGATTGTCAACATAAACCTGTCCCGACATTATAATCGCCTTAGCCTTTTCACGGCTGTCGGTAAAGCCCTTTTCATATACAAGAATATCAAGTCTTTTTTTCATTCTAATTCTTTTCCTTTAAATTTTTGGTAATGGTGTTCACCATTCCGTCATCATCGAGTTTCAGTTCATGAAGAGCCTCGCTGACAGACATCTGCTTGACAAATTTGTCATCAATAGCCTTTATATGATAATCTCCGCAGAACTGTGTGCAACAGAGTAAATCGGAGAAATTTCTCGCAATACCGCCGTTTTTGATGCCCTCTTCAAAAAACCACACATTATCGAAATCTGCCGCAAAATCAACGGCATTTTCGTCAATCGGTTTAATTCTGCAAAGTTTTAATATGCAAATCTCAACGCCCTGTTTTGCAAGGGTTTCCTTGGCTTTGCAGGCATAAGAGAAAAGTCTGCCGTAGGTTATGAGAAGATTTTTACAATTCGGATTTCCGTAAACATCGTATGAAAGATCTTCTTCACCGAAATCATCGGGTTTGTAAAGCTCTCCGCCACGGGGATAACGCACAACAGCGAGGCTGTCGCAAATGTAAATTGCGGTTGAAAGAGATTTTCTCATACCGTCAAAATATGCCGGAGAAAAAATTGTTGTGTTCGGAATGGTGTTGAGTATCGAAACATCAAACACACCCTGATGAGTTTCACCGTCATCACCAACAATTCCTGCACGGTCAACCCCAATTACGAGGTGAAGCTTTCCGAGAGCCGCATCATGCAAAAGCTGGTCATAGGCTCTCTGGAGAAATGTTGAATACACGGCAAAAACAGGTCGCATACCCTTTGCGGCAAGTCCGCATCCAAAAGTTACTGCGTGTTCTTCAGCAATACCGACATCAAAAAATCTTTCCTTAAAAAGCCTTGAAAATTCGGTAAGTCCCGTTCCTCCCGACATTGCGGCTGTAATTGCGCAAATCTTTTTATCATTCTCGGCAAATTCGCACATAGTCTTTCCGAACTCAGCCGAAAATCCCTTGTGACTTGAAAGCGGTTCGCCCGAATCAATATCAAACCTGCCTATTCCGTGAAATCCGCCCGGATTGTCCTCGGCAGGCTGATAGCCTTTGCCTTTTTTGGTAACAACATGAACAAGAACGGGAGAATTCACCTTTTTTGCACACTCAAACGCATTTTCAAGCTCATCAATGTTGTGTCCGTCAATAGGTCCGAGATAGGTAAAACCGAAGCAGTCAAAAAGAGTGTTTTTGTACACAAGATTTTTAAGTTTAGACTTTCCTCCCTGAAGAAATCTTTTCAGAGGTTTTCCGATAAGCGGAATGTGTAAAAGAATTTTTTCCGTAATTTTCTTGACTCGCATATACCACGGCTGAATTCTTACCGTTGTAAGGTAGCGTGACAATGCGCCTACATTCGGTGAAATGGACATTTTGTTATCATTGAGAACAACAATAAAGTTCTTGTTGAATCTGCCTGAGTTGTTCATTCCCTCAAAAGCAAGTCCACCCGTAAATGAACCGTCACCAATCACGGCAACGGTGTAGCTTTGGTCGCCCATAAGGTGTTTTGCTCTTGCAATTCCGTATGCGGCTGATATTGATGTACTGCTGTGACCTGTGTTAAAATCGTCGTATTTGCTCTCGGCACGCTTCGGAAAGCCTGAAATTCCGCCTTTTTTGCGGATTGTGTCAAACTGCTCGTAGCGTCCCGTCAGCAGCTTGTGGGTATATGCCTGATGTCCGACATCCCATACAATGCTGTCTTTCGGCAGATTAAAGCTACGCTCAAGAGCAACGGTAAGTTCAACAACACCGAGGTTCGGTGAAAGATGTCCGCCGTTTACAGACACGGTTTCAACGAGCTTTTCCCTTATTTCGGTACACAGCTTTTCAAGCTGTTCGTCATTAAGCTTTTTGACATCATGCGGTGATTTAATTTTAGAAAGCAGTTCATACTCACCCATAATTTATTTCCTATCCGTATAATTAATATTTGCAAAAAATTATTTATTTCTCTTTGCAAGCTTGTAAGCAAATTCTTCAAGTTCTTTTGTATCACCGTCAAAGCCATGAAGTGCGTTGACAGCTTTTTCGGTAAGTTCATCAACAAGCTCACGGCACTTTTCAATTCCGAGAAGTGAAACATAGGTTGATTTGCTGTTTTCTGCGTCACTGCCTACAGGCTTGCCGAGTTCCTCATCGGAGGAGGTTACATCGAGAATATCGTCCTGAATTTGAAACGCAATACCGATGCATTCGCCGAATTCAGAGGCGGCTTTAATTTGCTTATCGTTTGCACCTGCGCTTATACAGCCCAGTTCACAAGCCGCTTTGATAAGACAGGCTGTTTTTTTGTAGTCCATTTCACGAAGGACTTCAATCGGAGCGTTTGTGTTTTCGCTCATAAGGTCAATCACCTGACCGCCTATCATTCCTGTCGCACCTGCGTATTTTGAAAGTACGGAAACACCTCTGCAACACGCAGAAGTTCCGCAGATTTTTACTGTCTTTTCGTTTGTAAGGGTTTCGAAGGCAAGCGTCAGAAGGGCGTCGCCTGCAAGCAATGCGATATCTTCGCCGAATACCTTGTGGTTTGACGGCTTGCCTCTTCTGAGGTCATCGTTGTCCATACACGGCAAATCATCGTGAATGAGAGAATATGTGTGAATCATTTCAATTGCACAGGCAAATGCCGTTGCAGACTCTTCACTTCCGCCGCAAAGGCTGTTAAACGAGAACACAAGATACGGACGGACACGCTTTCCGCCTGCCTCAAGGCTGTAAGCCATTGCGTCAATCAGCTTTTTTTCACGGCAATCCGTACTCGGCAGACAGCTCTTTAAAGCGTTTTCAATATTATTTGCATAATCTTTAGTCATTGTCATCACCCTTTGAAAGCTTTGAAATTCTCTCGTTTATATCAATAATTTTACCCTTGCATTGTTCAAGCTGTTTCATACAATAAGCAAGGAGTTCACACGCTTTTGCGTACTCCTCCATTGTCTGTTCGAGAGTAAGTTCACCGCTCTCCATTTTTGAAACCGTTTTTTCAAGCAGTTCGTTTGCCTGCTCAAAAGTCAAATTTTTATTTTCCATTGGTTTTTACCTCTGTACCTGCATATTCAAGCAGTCTTTGCATACGGTGATTTGCACCGCTTCGGCTGATTGGGGTTGAAAGATTCTGTCCCAAATCACGAAGTGACATATCGGGATTTTCAAGCCTTAAATATGCGATTTCACGCAAGTCCTCGGGCAAAGAATCGATTCCGACTGTCTTTTTTATATGTTCGATTGCACTGAGCTGTTTTGCAGACGCTGTTGCGATTTTTCCGATATTCGCAACCTCGCCGTTAATTCTGCGGTTCACATTGTTGCGAACCTGCTTTATTGCCTTTGTACCCATAATTTCCATTGATCTTATCGGTGAGCCTATGTAGGTAAGCAAGTCACAAATCTGCTCGCTCTCCTTAAAATAGACAATGTAACTGCCGCTGCGGACAACCGTTTTTGGAATAAGGGTACATTCGGTTATTTCGGAAAGAATCTTGCACAAATCCTGAGAAAGATTTTTGTGCGGAACACAGAATTCAAGATGATAGCTTTTCATGGGATCGGATACCGAACCGCAGCTAAGAAAAACTCCGCGCAAAAACGCTTGCGAAAGTTCTTCGCTTGAAAGATTTGCCCTGTTGACACGCAAAGTAATCTGACCGTCCGTATGACCGAAATCTTCAAAAATACGCTTGCAATCGTTTCCGTCAACCACAATTATTTTGTAAAGATGACTATCGCTTGATTTTGTTCGCAAAGCCGATTGTTTTTCAATTATCGGCATATATAAATTCTGCAAAAGAAATATAAGACGATTTCCCGCATAATTGCTTTCTGTTGTGAAGGTTATTTTGTTCGGAGAAAAATTTCTGCTGAATAAAAGCATTCCGTAAAGCTCCGCTTTGAGAGCCTCACGGTCAAACTGTTCAACCGAACAAATTTCTTTTTTTACATCCGAGGAAAATGACATCTCTGCACCTTACCTGTCAATATCTCTGTGCTGAATAACACACCTATAGCCTTTTTCACGAAAGTGGTCGTTCAGCTGCATTGCGATTGTAACACTTCTGTGCTTGCCGCCCGTACAACCTATGCCGACAACAAGCTCGCTTTTGCCCTCTTTGAGATAGAGCGGTACGGAAAAATCGAGCATACTCAAAAGTCGCTTTAAAAATTCGGTTGTTTCTTCACTTTCAAGAACATAGTCACGCACATCTTTGTCAAGTCCTGTAAGATGTTTGAGTTCGGGAATGTAAAAAGGATTAGGCAGACAACGCACATCCATAATGAGATCTGCCTCAAGCGGAATTCCGTATTTGAAACCGAATGACATAAATGTCAGCGTAATGCTTTGTGAAGTGTCTTCCATGAACATTGACATAATTCGCTCTCGGAGCTGTTTGTTTGACATATATGTAGTGTCAATGTTATAATCGGCTGTTCTTTTAATAGGCAAAAGAAGCTCCCTTTCAAGCTCAACGGCAGACAGTACCGAACCGTCCTTGAGTTTATCCGAAAGAGGATGTCTTCTTCTTGTTTCCTTATAACGAACAACGAGCCTGTCCGTCATTGCGTCAAAGAACAATACCTTTACATTTTCGTAATGCATTTTGAAGTGTTCAATCTGGGAACACATTTCCTCAAATTTTTCATTTCCTCTTACATCGACAACAACCGCAACCCTCTTCATTGAATCATCTTCAGATTTGAGGCAAAGTCGGTAGAGTGTTGACAACAGACTTGACGGAAGATTGTCAACACAATAATAACCGATGTCTTCAAGCACATGAAGAGCGCCTGTTTTGCCTGCACCCGACATTCCCGTAATGATTACAAATTCCATAAAATTACACCTTTTTGCTTTATAGAAAAATAAGTTCACATTCAAGCTTGTAGCCTGTTTCATTTTCAACAGTTTTCTGAATTTCCGACACAAGCTGTTTTACATCGTCAGCCGTAGCCTTTGATTTGTTGATGATAAATCCTGCGTGCTTTTCGCTGACCTGAGCACCGCCGACTGTTTTGCCCTTGAGTCCGCATTGCTCAATGAGCGCACCTGCAAACGCACCCTCCGGTCTTTTGAACACACTGCCTGCGCTCGGATATTCAAGCGGCTGTTTTGTTGAACGGCGATTCATATAATCGTTCATTCTGTTCTGAATTTCTTCGGGATCATCTTTTTTAAGTTTGAATACCGCACCTGTGATTATGCAACCGTTTTTGCGGTAAACGCTTGTTCTGTAGCCAAACTCAAGATTCTCCGCCTCTGTTCTGCCGATATCGCCGTTCTGTGTGATGTGAGAAACGCTGTATACAACATCTTTCATTTCACCGCCGTATGCACCTGCGTTCATAAACAAAGCACCGCCGACTGTTCCCGGAATTCCCCATGCAAATTCAAGTCCCGAAAGTCCGCATTTTTGGGCAAACTTACACAGACTTCCCAAAGCCGCACCTGCGCCGCAATAGATTGTTGTATCGTCAATTAATGAAATATTCCTGAAATCACCGTCAAGACGGAGAACCGTGCCGTGGATTCCCTCATCCGGAACCAGAACATTACTGCCATTGCCGAGAAGAATATACTTCTCCTTGCAGGCATCGCATTCCTTTAAAATTTTCATCAGCTGAGAAAGATTTGTCACCTTTATGTAAACATCTGCTTTTCCGCCGATTTTAAATGAAGTGTGTCTGCTCATCGGTTCAAATCGTCTTGCATCACAATCAAGCTTTTGAGCACAATTATATATAATATCGGTAGTGTCCATTCAATTACCCTCCGTTGTTAGTTTAGAATATGAAATTTCTGTTCCCTGTATTCCGTTACAAAGCGGAATTATTCCCATGTATCAACAATAACCTTTGGTGACGGCGGAAGATCCTCAACAGCCATTCCGAGATTTTTGAGAAGTTCTCTTGCTGCATTGTAGCCCATTTTCTTCTGTCTGTTATTCATGGCGGCAACCTCTATGATTACGGCAAGGTTACGGCCGGGCTTTACGGGAATTGTAAGAGTAGGCACTTCGACACCGAGAATCTTCATGTATTCGTTGTCAAGTCCCATTCTGTCATAAACCTTTGCGCTGTCCCATTGCTCAAGGTTGATTACCATATCAATCTTTTCCTGCAGCTTGATAGCGCCCATACCGAAAAGTTTTCTGGCATTGATAATTCCGATACCTCGAAGCTCAATGAAGTGACGGATATTTTCGGGCGACTGGCCATAGAGTGTAGTCTGGGCAGTTCTTCTGATTTCTACGGCATCATCGGCAACAAGACGGTGACCACGCTTAATAAGCTCAATTGCGGTTTCGCTCTTACCGACACCGCTGTCGCCCGTAAGCAGACAGCCTTCGCCGTACACTTCAACAAGAACGCCGTGACGGGTGATTCTCGGAGCAAGCTCTTTGTTAAGATATTGTACAAGTGACGCAGTAAGATCCGATGTACTCTGCGGGGTGCTGAAAATAGACACCTTGTGCAGCTTTGCACTTTCGAGAATTGCGTTTGACGGTTCAATATCACGGCAGATTATTACAGCCGGAGGACCAAAGCTGAAAATGGAGTCAATAACCATTTTCTGAGCCTCCGGACCGTATCTGCCGAGATATGAGAACTCTGTATTACCGAGAACCTGAATTCGCTTGTTGTCAAAGAATTCAAGATAACCCGTAAGCTCAAGTCCCGGTCTGTTGATTTCAACAGTCGATATGTTAGTTTCCTTGTAATTTTCAGCAACATAAACTTCGGTGAGGTTCAATGCTTCTGCAATTTGCGACAGCGGAACAGAAAATTCAACAGACATAAATCATCGTCCTATCTTAAATATTTATTACCTTTCACAAATCAGAGCAACCGCTCTGCCGCCTAACGGGCAGATGTATGCTCTCAGGCTATATACTTATTGCTATTATACACCATAACGCAGTTTTGATAAAGTCTTTTTGTGAATTATTTTTCAATTTTTAATAAAATTTTCTCATTTTTCTGTTACTGTTTTAACAATGTCTGCTTTTAATTCTTTATCGGAACTAATATAACAAATACTCAAATAGCCGTTGTTTTTACCCTTAAAATTATTGAATATGGATAAAGATGTCACGGAAAGGTTGTTATTATTATTCTTCAACAGAACAATGTGTTCTTTAACTTTTTTCAGTGCGTTTTTATCTTTTGAAAAAAGTTGCAAAGTTTTTGTATCCGAAAGGGCAGTATAGGTCAAAGGTGAAATTGCGGTTTCTTTTGAAATATAGTCAATATCGGTTTTGAGAGTTTTTTCTCCGAGATTTGAGTCGATAAGATACAATTCAAGCTTTGAAAGTGTCAGCGCAGGGATATAGGCTTTCTTTGCCGATATTACGGCTTTTTCAAGGCTGTCAGCCTCAACCGAAACACCTTGCACATCCTCGCTGTTCTCAAGCAGATAGAAATTATACACGGCTTTGCCCGATTTGTTTTCTGCAGTAATCGTCTGAACAAGCGAAGAAGTATCGATGCGGTTTGAATTTGAGCAGCCGCCTAAAATCAGAACAATTGCCATAATCGGCAGTAAAAATAATTTTTTATTCATAAAGCTTTCTCCGATATACAAAAAGATAGATTATGGGAATCAGAAGTGCGGAAATAAAATTGAGTACAGTCAGAAAAATATTGTTCAGCAATAATTCTTTTACAGCATTATAACTATCTGCACAAACAAACAAAACAAACATTATAAGCGCAATTATCGAAACAAAAACAAGCGTTCTTTTTGAAGATGTATTTACAATGCAGTTTGAAACGCTGATGAGGACAGCCGTTACAAAAACAAAAATACAGGCAGTTACTGCGGCAAGGTAAAAGCTGTCAAAGCCTTTCATATCACCAAAATATGCGGTTTTTGACAATAGCTGAACAGAAAACGGTTGCTGTGCAGAATATGCACCGATAACAAAATCGGCAAAAAACAAAGTCAACATTAATGTGCCGAATATAATAAGAGTTGTAATTACAGGTTGTTTTATCGACAGATTTTTGGTGCTTGTGGAATTGAATCCAAATATAACAGGCAGAAACGCAAAGATTAAACAGTCTGCAACATTGCTCCGAATATTTGAAAAATCGGGTGTAACAAAGGTGCTGTTCGGTGCAAATTCAAAAGATTTTATATTTCCGAAAAATATCACGGCAAAAGCAATTATGAGAAACGCAAACACAAAAATGCTGACTCTTGAAAGCGGATTTATCCCCTTTGACGCACCGTAAACACAAATGCAAAGTATCAAAAAGGCAATCACCTTTGTGTCAACATCGGGATTAACTCCCGAAACAAACATATCGCAGAATCTAATCAGAAAAGAAACGGTTATCACGGTGAAATACATACAATAATATGAAGAAACAAAGAAAAAGCCCGTTTGCGATGTGTTTTTTGCAAAGGCTGAGAAATCAAGTCTTGTTCTGTGCTTTATCGAATAAAAAGGAACAAAACACAACAGCGTGAAAAATATTCCGAATCCGATTGACGCAAGGCTTGAAAAAATATTGTCGCTCTGCAAAAAGCTCCGCCCCATTAACAATATCGGAAGTACAGAACATACAAACAGCGAAAGCATAAGTCTTTTTGACGGAAAAGTTACATTCGATTGCATTACATCTCCTCCGTTTCGGGGAATTTCTGAACCTTGATTGTGTGCTTTGAAAGCCTTTTCCAATCTGCTCTGACAAAGACATCACGCATACTCCGCCACGAGAACGGTGCAAGCGATGACATATACGGCACGCCGACTGATGTTTTGGAACACATATTGACAAGCACTCCGCAGGTGAGCAGAACTATTCCCCACAAGCCGAACATTCCGCCTGCGATAACGCAGAAAAATCTCAACACCATAATAGGCGGATAGAGTGCGAATGTGACATAACTGCAAATTGCCGCAGTTGCAACAACCATAAGAGTTGACGAGCTGATTATGCCTGCGCTGACGGCACTTTCACCGATTACAAGCGCTCCGACAATGCTGACAGCGTGTCCGAGCGGCTTCGGAATACGCAGTCCGGCCTCTCTCATAACTTCATAGATAAAGGTTATGAGAATAACTTCAAGTGTTACGGGTAAAGGTGTTTGCGACAAAGAATCAGATGTTTTCACGAGCAATCCGGTCGGAAAATATTCGGGATGAAACTGTGCAAAAGCCGTGTATATTCCCGGCAAAAATACGGCTATGAGGAACGAAATATACTTTAAAATCCGTATAAATGCCGCATAATACGGGCGGTTTGAATAATCATCAACGCTTTGAAATTCTTCTGCAAAAAGGTGCGGAATGATTATCACCGACGGTGTTCCGTCAATCAGAATTGCCACTCTGCCCTCCGACAGCTTTCCGCAGACCGTATCCGGTCTTTCGGAAATCCCGACACTCGAAAAAAGTGATTTTGAATTGTTGTCTTCAAGATAACTGCTTAAATATCCCGACGCAAGAATCATTTTCAGATTGCAGTTTTCAAGCCGTTCTCTGATTGCTTTAAGAATTTGCTTTGACACGCTGTTTTGAAGATAACAAATCATCATCTGCGTGTTTGAACTGTATCCGCTTGTTATGGTTTCAAAAACAAGGTCGGGACTTTTGATTCTTCGTCTTATTAAAGTCATATTGATTCTCAGCGGTTCTGTAAAACCTTCTCTGCAGCCTCTCTGCACTACCTCACTTTCGGGTTCCGAAACACTTCTGAATGAAAAGCCCTGTGCTCCGATTGCAAGCATACGACTGCAACCGTCAACAACAAGCAGGGCAAAACCTGATGTTGAAAAGCTGATTGCCTCGTCAATTGTCGTGAACTCGACAATTTCACTTGATGTCAGCACGGTATTTTTTATAAGGTCAAAAACCTTATCGGGGGATTGGCAGTCAAAATAATAATCGAGCAGAGGATTGATTACCGACAATGCAAGCGTGTCCTTTCCGCACATTCCCTCAATTGTGATTATTGCGGATTTTATACTGCATTGTCCCTTTAGATTCATTTCACGAACCGTAAAGTCTGCCGAATTTTTGAACATTTTCTTCAGAGTTGAAATATTTTCTTTTAATGAATTATACATTTAATCACCGTCTTAATATATCTGCTTTTTATTTTGCGGTATATCGGCTCAAATTATGCAAATATTAGTAACGGTGATGTTATGTTAATTTCAATAATCAGAACAATTTTGCTCTATGCCTTTGTCATTCTGGCAGTCAGGTTAATGGGAAAGCGACAGATGAGCGATATGCAGCCGAGCGAGCTTGTAATCACAATGATAGTGTCGGATATCGCATCAATTCCTATGCAGAACACATCTCAACCGCTGTTGAGCGGAGTTATTCCCGTTGCAATTCTCGTTGCACTTGAAATTACCGCAAGCATTATTATGATGAAATGGAGCGGTTTCAGAAGTCTTGTGTGCGGAAAACCCGTTATAGTAATTAAAGACGGAAGGATTCTGCAATCGGCTATGAAAAAGCTGCGGCTTACTACAGAAGATTTGAGTGTCAGATTAAGACAACAGGGTATTTTTTCAATCGAAGATGTTCAATACTGCATTGTTGAAACAAATGGTGAGGTGAGCGTTCTTGAAAAGCCTGAGAAGAGAAAGCCTTCTGCCGAGGATTTCGGGTTAAAAATTAAGGACAATAAAATTGAAACCGTAGTTGTCAGCAACGGAAAAATTCTTGAAAATTCGCTTAATTTATGTGAAAAAGAAAAAGGTTATGTTAAAAATATTCTGCAAAAGAAAAATATTAAGCAGAGCAATGTTTTTCTGATGACTCTTGACGCACTCGGAAATTACAACATTATAAAGAAGGAATAACAATATGAAAAGAATTTACATTGCACTTTCACTTGTTCTGGCGGCACTATGCTTTGCTTCTGTTGAAACAGGATTTATTTCGGGCAAAACGGATTCATTCATTGCAAAAATTGAATGTGCCGACAGACTGATGAGCAGACTTGAATTTGAAGACGCACTCAAAATATGTGAAGAAACCGAGAAAGAATGGTATGACAACGCAAAATTGATTGACACCATGCTCATTCACGATTATGTTGACAATATCGGATTAAGCATTTCGAGAATGACCGTATTTGCACAAAAACAGAACCGTGATATGTACTTTGCCGAAAGCGTTCAGGCAAAAAAAGAACTCGCCTCCATTAAAGAAAGCGAGTTTCCGTTAGTTGAAAATATTTTGTAATTCTTATACAGAATTATTCTTTTTAATTTTGGAATTGATAAATTCGACCAGTCGGAATATGAGGAAAACGGCGGCATTGACTATTACAACGCTTGCACCTGTCGGGGTGTCGCATGAATATGACACGCACATACCGACAAAGAAACAACAAAGTGAAAGCACACCAGAACAGAGAATTACCGACTTGAATTTTTTGCAAACTCTCATGGAAGAAAGCGCAGGAAAAATTATAAGTGCGGAAATTAGCAGAGTACCCATAATTCTCATACCGATTACAATTGTGAGAGCCGTAAGGAGTGCAATTACCGTGTTATAAACGCCTGTTTTAAGACCGGTTGCCCTTGAAAATGTTTCGTCAAAGGTTACGGCAAAAATCTTGTTGTAGAACAAGATGAATATTACGATTACGACAAGTGCAAGGATTCCGCACATAATTGCGTCGGCTGTTGTAGTGGCAAGAATACTGCCGAAAAGGTATGAGTTGAGGTCGGTATTTACGCCCGATACACTGACAAATACAACACCTATTGCAAGTGCCGTACTTGAAATTATTGCGATTGCCGCATCACCGTTGATTTTACTGTTCTCGGAAAGTCTTAACAGCAGGAATGCCGCAATAATGATTACAGGAACAGCAACTTCAAGCGGTGCAAGATTTAGTGCCGCCGCAACTGCAAGCGCACCGAAACCCACATGAGATAATCCGTCACCGATCATTGAATACCGTTTGAGAACGAGCGTAACACCAAGCAGTGCCGCACACAAGGAAACAAGCGTGCCGACAATGAATGCTCTGACTATAAAATTGTATGAAAACATTTCAAAAATCATATCAAACATTTTTAGCACCTCCGTGAACTCTGTGCTGACATTCATCGCACGGGCAATCGCTGAGAATAAAGCGTTTGCCGGCATCCGAATGCAGATACTGATGTGCCGTACCGTAGAAATACCAATTCTTTGCAAGGTGCAGAATTTTTGAGGCATTGCTCACGGCTGAATTCACATCGTGAGAAACCATAATAATCGTGATTCCGCTTTCATTCAACTTTTTGATGAGAGCGTACATATCAGCCATTGCCATCGGATCAAGTCCCGTTACAGGCTCATCAAGAATAATCAGTTTGTGAGTTGCACACAATGCACGGGCGAGCATGACACGCTGCCGCTGACCGCCCGAAAGCTCTCTGAAACATTTTTTGCGTAAATCATAAATGCCCGTGAGCTTCATATTCTCGGCGGCAGTTTTTTTCTGCTCCTTTGAATAGAAAAAGGTGTGTTTTTTATTAAGACAGCCCGAAAGCACCACCTCTTGCACCGACGCAGGAAAGTCACGCTGAATATCGCTTGACTGCGGAAGGTAGCCGATTTCATTCTGTTTTAGTCCGTCACTATAGGTAATCGAACCGCTCAATGGCTTTAAAAGTCCGAGAAGTGCTTTCATGAGAGTAGTTTTGCCCGAACCGTTTTCACCAACTATGCAGATATAATCCTTTTCTTTTATATCAACCGAAATATCATTGACAACGGTTTTGCCTTCATAACCGAGCGAGGCATTTTCAATTTTAATAAGCGACATCAGTATAACGCCTCCTTTAGTGCTTCAAGATTTTGTTCCATAACAGAAATATAAGTTGCGCCGTTTTCAAAATCATCCTTTGTGACATTGTGACATGAAGAAAACTGCATCGTCTTTGCAGAAGAATCTTCAGAGATAATCCGAGCAATTTTGCCGCTTGAAAGCTCAAGATAGAATACAACGGGTATATTGTGTTCTCTTGTAAAATCAATCAGATGAGAAACAACGGCTGTACTCGGCTCGGTTTCGTGACTGCAACCCGGGAATGCACATTCATATCCAAGGTTGTAGTCGCTTACAAAATACAGAAACGGAAATCTGTCGCCGAAAACAAGCGTATCACGCTTTTTGTTATTTGCAACTTCGGTAAATTTCTTATCAAGGCTGTCAAGCTGTGAAATGTAATTTGTTTTTCTGTCATTGTAATATTTAGAATTTTTACTGTCAACTGACATCAACTCATCTGCAATTGAGGCAGACATACGCTCTGCATTTCTGATTGAAGTCCAGACATGCTCGTCATACTCCTCCCCTTCTTCGTGATCGTGACCTTCGTCATCATCATCCATATCTTCATGACTGTCGTGTTCATGGTCATGATCCATAGACTGTTCATGTCTGAGAGGAACATACTCCATCATCTTCATCACTTTTACATCTTTGTTTTCAATTGACGAAAGAACTCCATCAACCCATTCGTCGCTTTCACCGCCGTTGCAGATAAAAATATCGCAATTTTCAATTGCTGTAATATCTGACGGTTTGGGTTCATAACTGTGCGGATCGCTTCCGGGCGAAAGCAACAGGCGAATATCAACTTTATCGCCTGCAAGCTGTCTTACAAAATCATAGTAAGGAAAAATCGTTGTTACAACGCTGATTTTACCGTCAGATTTCCCGACATCTTCAGTTCTGTCACAAGCGGAAATTAATAACAAGCCGCAAATTATCACGGCAGAAAGAAAAATTGAAACAAGTTTTTTCATATATCACTCCAAATAACGCTTAAAAAGTCTTAATACACAAAAGGGATTGCATAAAACATCTTTATGCAACCCCTTTATAATTATTTGCAGAATCGGATAAATTTATCCGAAAGCTGTTTTATGCAGCTTTAGCGGCAAGCTTCTTTGCCTTTTTATGACGCTGCCACATAACCCAAAGCGGACCTGCGATACAGATTGAAGAATAACAACCTGATATGATACCGATAATCATCGGAAGAGCAAAGCCCTGAACAGATGTGATATTGAACGCACAGGCAACAACATAAACAACAAGAATAGCCGAAAGTGTTGTTACAGAAGTCATAATTGTTCTCTTAATACACTTTGTACAGCTGAGGTTGAATATCTTGCCAACATCTGTTTTGCTTCCGACAAGCTTCTTTTCCTCACGAACACGGTCATAGATAACAATTGTATCGTTAAGCGAATAACCGAGAATCATAAGAACAACTGCGATGAAGCTTGCGTCAATCGGCATCTGGAAGATTACATACATAAAGTAAATCATTGCAACATCGTGGAAGAGGGCTACGAGAGCCATAACACCTGCCGAAAGACCGCCGATTTTCTTAAATCTGATTGTTACATAAAGAACCATAAGCACGGCTGCAATTGCAACAGCAGTAAGACACTTGAGAAGGAAGCTGAAACCCATTGAAGCATCAACCGAATTTGATTCAAGACATTTGAAGTTATTGTCCGGATACTTCTTCTGAAGGTCTGATTCAAGGTTCTTCTGAATATCGGTTTTGATTGAATCGTTACCCGAGAACTGAACTGTTACCGTTGTGCCGCTGTCACCCATAAGATCCTGAGCATATGTAGTAGTGATTCTGTCCTCTGTTGTTTCAACCTGAATAAAATCAGTAAGTTCAGACTGATTGATTTCACCGCTGTAGCTGAATTTAAGTGTGGCACCGCCAGAGAACTGAATGTCAAGCTGTGTACCGAAAATAAAGTTACATACGATACCGATAATAATAATTGCAAGAGAAATTCCGAAGAAAATCTTTTTGTGACCTACAAAGTCAATAATCTTGTGGCCTCTGTTATACTTTTCGGCAAATTCCCCATCTGTAAGGGGGGCATTTGAAACTGCCTTTGTCTGAGTTTTATCAGTCATTCTTAGCACCTCCAAACAACCATTTTTTACGCAGGAACTTAAAGCCTGCAACACTTCTGAGCATAATTCTTGTACAGAATACACCCATGATAAAGTTAGCGATTACGCCTACAAGAAGTGTGTAACCGAATGAGTAGATAGTACCTGTTGTAGACTCACCGAAGATGATTGAGAGAATATTTGCAGGACCAAATACAAGCATAAGGATAATTGATACGATAATAACGGTCATATTACCGTCAACGATAGCGGAAAGTGAATTCTTTGTACCCCTTTCAAGAGCACCGTCAAGAGTTCTGCCCGCTTTAAGTTCTTCTTTGATACGCTCGGCAGTAATAACATTACAGTCAACGCCCATACCGATTGAAAGGATAAGACCCGCAATACCTGGGAGCGTCATTGTGAATGAAGAGAATACAGGGAAGTAACCTGATACAGCCGCAATGGCAAGACCCATCTGACCGAGAAGTGAGATAACTGCAACAAAACCGGGCAAGCGGTAGAAGAGAATCATAATGATTGCAATAATGATAAATGCGATAACACCCGCATATGCCATTGCAACAAGTGAGTTCTCACCGAGGGTTGCGCTGATTGTGCCGTAGTTTGATGTTTCAAGCTGGAACGGAAGAGCACCTGCATTAATTTTTGATGCAAGGTCCTGAGCCTCTTTAGCTGTAAAGTCACCTGAAATAACAGCGTTGCCGTCTGTAATCTCTGCATTTACGGTCGGATACGAAAGCATAATATCGTCCATCCAGATTGATACTGTCTGGTTGAGATATTCTTTGGTGATGTTACCGAAAAGCTCTTTACCGTTCTTGTCACCGTCACTCTTGAGCTTGAGCTGTACAACATATGAATTCTTACCGGTTGACTGATCTGTTGTCATACCTGCTGTTGCACTTTCAACATAAGAACCGTCCATAAGGATTGTCTTAGCTGTGTCGCCCGTAGGAGTTTTGTAAACATACTCGCCGTTTGAATCAACATCTGTTGTTGAATATTCCTTTCCGGGACGGAAAGTAAGCTGTGCTGTTGAAGAAATCTCTTCGATTGCCTCAATTGCGTTCTGGTTGGAATCTTCCTTCCATGGGAAACGAACAATGATTCTGTCGCTTTTTGCATCCGCATAAAGCTCATAATCTGTGATACCCTGAGATACCATTCTTAATTCAATGATTGACTTTGCAGACTCAAGCTGCTCGTCAGTTGCGTCAACATCTCCTGCCGGTTTGAATGTTGCTTCAACACCGCCACGGATGTCAATTCCCCATCGTATATCGCTGATGCCCTTTAATACTGTTGTTTTGTTATCGCCGGTGTAGTAGGAAATACCAAAAATCGCAGTAAACGAAAAGGCAAGTATCAGCAAAGCTACGACAAAGAATACAGGCTTTGGAACTCTTTTCATGCCTTTGAAACCTCCGTTAAATAATTGTCTGTGATTTTATTTTGCTCAAAAGTCAAAATAACTCTGTCACGAACATCCAATCACAGACCGTAACAGAGTTATTATAGAATTTTTTTAGGAAAATGTCAATGGATACGGAAATATTTAATAAAAAAAGAATTGAATTTATCAAAAAATACATTCTAATGTCATAAACTGCATACAAAATTCTTCCAAAATCCAACTGACAAACCAAATTTTCAAATGATGATTACTTGTTCAGAATCTTTTCGCAAGCTGCAAGCCTTGCACAGATACAAAAAACATCCATAGCAACTTCAAGCTCGTGGTTCGGAGGGAAGGTCGGTGCAATTCTGATGTTGGAATCCTTTGGATCAATTCCGAGCGGATATGTTGCACCTGCACCTGTAAGAACAACTCCTGCCTCCTTACAGAGAGCGACGGTTCTCTTTGCCGTGCCTTCAAAAACATCAACGCTTACAAAGTAACCGCCGTGCGGCTTTTTCCATGATGCGATATCAGCAGGCGCAAGTTCTTTGTCGAGAGTATCAAGAACAATCTCGAATTTTGGTTTAAGGACAGACTTGTGCTTTTCCATATGTTTAAGCACGCCGTCATAGTTCTTGAAGAATCTTACATGACGGAGCATATTAAGCTTATCATAGCTAATGATTTCGTAGTTATATTTTTCACGGAGAACCTTGAGGTTGTTCTCAGATGCAGCCATTGCGGCTACGCCTGCACCGGGGAAAGTAATCTTTGATGTTGAGCAGAAAAGAATCGGGAGGTCTTCATTACCTGTCTTTTTGCATTCATCCATAATGTTGAGCAAAACATCAGGTGTGTCGCTGATTTCATGGATGCAGTAAGCATTATCCCACATAATTCTGAAATCCTTAGCGGCAGGCTTTAAAGCGGCAAAACGCTTAACAACCTCATCGCTGTATGTGGTGCCGGCAGGGTTTGAATATTTCGGAACGCACCAAATACCCTTGATTGAGTCATCCTCAGAAACGAGTCTTTCAACCATATCCATATCGGGACCGTTGTCGTCCATCGGAATCGGAATAAGCTCAAAGCCGTAATACTGAGTAATGCCGAAATGACGGTCATAACCCGGTACCGGACAGAGGAATTTTCTGTTCTTTACTTCATACCATGGTTTGCAGCCCTCAACAGCGGGAGCTGTCATAAAGCATGAAATTGTATCAAACATCATATTAAGGCTTGAAGAACCGCCTACAATAACATTCTCTGCATCTACACCGAGAATATCCGCAAAAAGCTTTCTGCACTCTGTAATACCGTTGAGAAGTCCGTAGTTGCGGCAATCCATCTTATCCTCACCGATAAAATCGGATTTGCTGTTGATTGTATCGAGCATAGGCAATGAAAGATCAAGCTGTTCTTTGCTGGGCTTACCTCTTGCCATATTGAGGTTAAGTCCCATACCTTTAATCTCCTCAAATCTCTTTACGAGATTGCCATACTCTTTTTCAAGTTCCTGCTTACTCAAGTCAAGATAACCCATTTTGAATAACTCCTTAAAATATTATTGCAAATGCAATTTAAATTTCTAATATATTTTACTCTATTCGCCCAAGAAATGCAAGATGTTTTTTGCAATCTTGCATTTTTATTTTCACAAAAAAGAACAGACCTGCAACAGTCATTTTTGGTGAAAGTTTGCAAGTCTGTGATTTTGTGTTATTTTTATCGAGAATGTGTAGTTTTGTGCCAAAGCACAAAATTGGGATTAATAATACTGGTAGTAGTAATAACCTTTCTTTCTTCTCTTTGAATCATAAGTACAACCTACCTCAATCAGACCGAGTACGGTTGAATCGGCAAGCTTTACGCTGTCAAGAAGGTGCTGAAGGTCACCGTGAGTTGTTGAGCGTTCACGAACAACTACAACAAAGCCGGCAATCATATCCTTGAGAAGCAGAGCGTCGGCAACCACACCGATAGGAGGCGTATCAAAAATTACATAATCATAATCTCTGACAAACTGCTCATAAAGTTCCTGAAATCTGGTACTGCACATAAGCTCAGAGGGGTTTGGCGCAACCGTACCTGCCGGAAGAATGTCAAGATTCGGAAGAACATCATGCTTAACAGCCTCGTCAATTTCAATCATTTTACCGATTACATTGGTAAGTCCCTTTTTATTGTCAAGCTTAAAAATGTTGTGAACATTAGGACGGCGAAGGTCGCAGTCGATAAGGAGAACTCTTTTTTCCATTTTTGAAAAGGAAATTGCAAGATTTGCGGAAACGGTGCTCTTGCCCTCACCCTTTGAGTAACTGGGTACGGCAAAGCATTTTTTTCTTTTGCGGAAAGCGAGAACATAATGTTAGTTCTTGCGGCCTTATACGACTCAACAATTGCAAACTTGCTCTTATCGGAAAGAGAAAAATTCTGTCCGTTATTTTTTTTATCGTCTTTCTTTTTAAATAATTTAAAATCAGAAGCCATAGTTCCTCCTTAACCCTGGTTCTCAAAGTCGGGAATTTCGGCAAATATAGGAATACCGTAGATATCCTGAATATCGTCCTCAGACTTGATTGTTGTGTCGATAAGTTCAATAAGAATAGAAATAAGGCAGGAAGCAATTAATCCGATTGCGGCGCCTATAAGCATATTCTTTGTGTTACTCGGTGCATACGGAGCCGAAGGAACCTTCGCCTGACGAAGTGTTCCAATCTGACCGTAGCTGAATTTTGAATTATAAACCTCAGCCGCCTTTTCGGCAAGCTGATTGGCAACATTGGCACACTTCTGTGCGTCTGTACCGTCCACTGTAATTGTGATAAAGAAAGTACCGTCGGTTACATCAACATTAACCGTGCAGCCGTCATAGAGTGCTGTCATCTCATCGGAATTTTTAAAGAGTGTAACGCAGATTTCAGCAAGATTTGCAGAGGCGGAAATATCAGCAGGATATATCTTCTGGTTTTCCTCATTGGTTGTCTTTTTAGTTGTATCATCGGCAGCCTTTGAAGGTGTCGTACTCTTGGTGTTAGCATTGGCATTTGCTCGCTGTGACGAACTGTAGTTCTGTACATAAATCATGGTAGATGTGCTGTACATCGGCGCAATTACAAAGCGTGAATACATAAAGAACAGCAGTCCCATTACAACAGTAGCAAGAATAATAAACTTGATTCTGTGCAAAAGGACGCCGACAATTCGCTGAATGGTTACATTCTTTGCCATTTATATAGCCCCTTTAATTCGTATTAAGTATTAAGAAAACATACCGTAAAGCAAAAAAGGTGTTTTTACGGCACTGATTTACATATTCATATTTCATTATATCTTATGTATTCTCAGCAATAATTCTATCATAAAATATTGATTGAAATAATTTATTTAATATTATACAAATTTTTCATTGTCGGATTCTTTAACAGCAAAAATAAAGGAAGCCGTAAAGACTTCCTTTATCATAGTTTATTAAGTTACGGTTATCAGCCTACAACATTAAGAAGTACGCCGGCTGCAACTGCTGAACCGATTACACCTGCAACATTCGGGCCCATAGCGTGCATGAGGAGGAAGTTGCCGGGATTTTCAGCCTGACCAACCTTCTGGGATACACGGGCAGCCATCGGAACGGCGGATACGCCTGCTGAACCGATGAGCGGGTTAACCTTACCGCCTGTTGCCTTGTACATAATCTTACCGAAAAGTACACCGAATGCAGTACCCATACAGAACGCAAGAAGACCGAGAACGATAATCTTGATTGTGTCAAAAGTAAGGAAGTTCTGACCGGATGCGGTTGCACCTACAGTTGTACCAAGGAAGATTGTGATAATATTCATAAGCTCGTTCTGAGCTGTTTTGCTGAGTCTTTCAACAACGCCGGACTCCTTAAAGAGGTTACCGAGCATAAGCATACCAACGAGCGGAGCTGCGTCGGGAAGGAAGATTGCGATGATAATAACAACAATTACCGGGAACATAATCTTCTCAAGCTTTGAAACGGGACGAAGCTGTTCCATAACTACCGAACGCTCTTTTTTGGTTGTGAGCGCCTTCATAATAGGCGGCTGAATAATCGGCACAAGAGCCATATATGAATATGCGGCAATTGCGATTGAACCGAGAAGATGCGGAGCAAGTTTTGTTGTTACATAAATAGCCGTAGGACCGTCGGCACCGCCGATAATACCGATAGCACCTGCCTCTGCCTCTGTAAATCCGAGGAAAATAGCACCTGTAAATGTTAAAAAGATACCAATCTGTGCGGCAGCACCGAGGATAAGGCTCTTCGGGTTAGAGATGAGCGGACCAAAGTCGGTCATGCAACCGATGCCGAGGAAGATAAGAGGCGGATAAATGCCGAGCTTAACACCCTGATAGAGGTAATAAAGAAGTCCGCCGTATGTCGGATTCTCAATATAAGTTACTCCGTCAATCACCGTTTTGGCGTGTCCCGACACCGCAATATTCTGTGCGGTACATTGAGCCTCTGTCAAAAGCTGTGTTGTAGGCGGAGCCATAATGCTCGGATAAAGATTAACAAGCAGCATACCGAATGCGATAGGAAGGAGCAAAAGCGGCTCATACTGCTTTTTGATTGCAAGGTAAAGCAAAACGATTGAAATACCAATCATTACATAGTTCTGCCAGTTAAGAGTTAACAGACCCGAGTCTTCAAAGATACCGACAACGGCATCTACAAAGCCTTGTAAAATTTCCATTAGATAACATCCTTTCCCTTAAAACTTTGCCTTAAAACGGGCGGGTATTATCAAGTACACCGGCTTTTGCCCATGCGGAACGACCGCCGTCTGATGACTTTTTAATACTCTTGATTCTTGCTTTTTCGGAAGAGCCGTACATTGTGGCAACCGCTGCGGAAATTACGGCAACAACCTCATCGGAAACACCGTCTGTCTGAGCAGGAGCAACAGGAGCGGCAACAACGGGAGCAGGAGTTTCTGCTACGGTTTCAGCCTTTTTCTCTTTGCTCTTTTTGCCGGCATTTTGAGCTTTCTGAATGATTGCGCCGTAAATCTTGATTATGAAAATCAAGAGAATCAGCATTGCGAATACAACAACAAAACCTGTAAGAACAACTTTTGCAGAGGCAATACCTTTTTCGGCAAGGGAAAGCTCCTCTTTAGCCAATAAAGCTACATCGGAAAGATTCATAAAACAACCCCCATATTTGTCATTTGCATATAGGAATATTATACTTTATTCCCGAAACATTTTCAATAACAAATATGGGGCGAATAATTTTTTGGCGATATTACCAATTTATTTATTTGTGAACCTGTTTATTTGTGAATTAAAGCTTTGCGATTTTATCGTTATTTGTCGTTACAGAATTATACATATTAATCCGTTACAGCCGTCATTGATAATTTTTTCAACTGTCTCCCCTATCCGCCTTCTGGCATCGGCAGGCATTCTGTACAGTTTGTTGTGAAGTCCCTCGTTAACGAGTTCGTGAACTGATTTTCCGAATATGTTACTCTCCCAGATTTTTTCCGGATTTTCGTCAAATTCTCTGAGAAGGTAAGACACAAGCTCTTCGGACTGCTGTTCCGAACCGACAATCGGAGTTACCTCCGTCTGCGTAAAAATCTTCATCATATGAATTGACGGTGCGCTTGCTCTCAGCTTGATACCGTATTTTCCGCTCTGCTTAATAATCTGCGGTTCATCAAGGGTAAGTTCGTCAATTGTCGGCATAACAATTCCGTAGCCCGTTTCCTGAACCTGTTCATAAGCCTGTGCAATCTTGTCGAATTCTTTTTGTTTTTGCGAAAGAGTTTTTATGCAGTTCAGAAGTTCGTACTCCTCGGTTATATCAAGCCCTGTTTCTTCCGAGATAACCTTGTAGAAAAGTTCGCTTTCGATAGATACGGCCATCTCCGCATATCCTTTTCCGAGGTCAAGACTCGTAACCTTTGCAGATGTGATGTACTCGCATTGCTCAATATCAGAGATTATCTGCTGAATTTGCCTGATTTTCTCAATTTTTGCGGCATTTTTCTTTATTGAATCAAATACAACCGATTTCAGCCAATGGTCTTTATCGAGCTTTACAACCCATTTCGGAATGTCAACCTTGATTTCACGAATTGGAAATTCAAACAAAAGCTGTGCAAGTATCCTTTTGATTTCGGTTTCGTCAAGCTCCATACAGCTAACGGGAATTACGGGGACCTTGTATTCGGCGGTCATTTCGTTTGACAGGCGAATTGTTTCATCTGCCGTAGGTGCAACTGAATTGAGAAGTATAATGAACGGTTTATTGATTGCTTTCAGCTCATTAATTACTCTTTTTTCACTTTCAATATAATCTTCTCTCGGAATATCGCTGATTGTTCCGTCAGTAGTGATAACAAGACCGATTGTTGAATGGTCGGTAATTACCTTTTTAGTGCCTATTTCTGCGGCGTCATCAAAAGGAATCGCCTCGTTTGACCACGGAGTTTTTACCATTCTCGGTTCGTCCTCTTCGCTGTAACCGATTGCGCTGTTTACAATATAGCCTACGCAGTCAATCATTCTCACATTGAAGGTTGTGTTGCCACCGAGATTGATTTCAACGGATTCCTCGGGAATAAATTTGGGTTCTGTGGTCATTATGGTTCTTCCTGCCGCAGATTGAGGAAGCTCGTCAACGGTACGCCTGTAAACTGCCTCGTCACGAATATTGGGTAGGACAAGCGAATCCATAAACCTTTTTATAAATGTAGATTTTCCCGTTCTGACGGGACCGACTACTCCGATATAGACATCGCCGTCGGTTCTTCGGGAAATATCCTGATAAACATTTCTCTCTTCCATTTTTTATACCTCCCTATATTCTCGGAATCAACAGCATTTTAGGTGCGTCGAGCACCTGATTTTCAGCCGAATTTTCCGAAAGCAACAAATCAAGCTTTGTGTTGTGGGATTTAGCAATATCCCAGAGCTTTTCTCCCTTGTCGGCAAAGTATAATGTCAGCGCACAATTTTCGGGAGGTATAGGTTTATCCTCAAAAACATTTACATTTTTTACGGTGTTTACTCTGTTTTCCGAAAAAACAGCACCGCAAATTTTCAGCTCACAACGAATTTCTATGACATCATCCTCGGCAAGTCTGTAGCTTATACTTGCTGTCCTTGTACCGAAAATTTTGGCACAGGTGCAGTCTGTCTGCGGAATAATATGCTCATAATCGGCTGAACGCTCAATAAATACAGGCATATCTTCCCCGTTAAGCGCCAATATGCATATGTTGATTTTTCCGCTTATAACCATACCTCTGTCATCGTGTGAAGCCTCGGCAGTTATTTGTTCTGTGAAAATATCGAGAATTCGTGAGATTTTTCCGTCATCAATCTTAACGGACATTTTTTCCATATGAGGTTCATTAATCGGAACAACCTCGCCCGTAATTTTTAATTGTTCAAACTCCGGCAATGAGGAAAATTCTGTTGAGTAGGCGTCACATACAATTTCCTCCTCACGGGTTATATAGCCCTCCTCCGTAACGCAGAGCTTAACTTCAAGTATCACAGACGGCTTTTCGGAAAGCATATCATTTTTCAGTCTGATGTCATACGACATAACATCGCAGGAAACACAGTTGATTGTGTTTTCGTCAATTCCGTCACAATCTAAAATTTTGTTAAACGGCAACAGATAGTCAAGCTTTTCAACTTCTCCGCTCTCTGCGTTTGAAAGGTACAAAAGCTTGAGATTAAGTTCACCGTTTAGCATAAGCTTTCCCGTTACAGCCTTAGCGTCAATTACTCCGACGCTTACATCGCTACGGAGAACGGATTCAATCTGCGGTTTTTCGCCTACCGAAATTTCTTCGCAAACAGAAAACTGTTCCTGACAGAACGATTTAAGATCGGCACAGGTAACGGTCTTTCGGTCGGTTTCGATATTATCGGAAGGCGTGAAAATGCTCGTCTGAGTTTTTGAAAATACCTTTGCATACAATGAAAACGCTCCGTGCATAACAAGTCTGCGGGGACTTAATGCCCTGCAGTTTATGTATTCCGGCTTGGTTTTTGTGATGATAACCGGATTGTCGGGAGCGTCTTTTACCGAAAAGTTCTGTGAAAAATTCACGCTTTGTTCGCAACAGCGCACGCTTTTCTTTATGCTTTCCACATACATTACATTTACTGTGCAGAATCCGTCAATCTGGAGCTGACCTCCCGAAAGGGTTCTGCTCTGAATTTTGGGTGTGAGGGTACATTTCAGAATTTTTTCTATATCCGGACAATAATCGGGCAGAGTGAGGTCAACATCTGCAAGCTGTTCGGCAACCGTGTCCAGCACAGCCGACGGCGTGCAAAACGAGCGGTTTTCCTGATTAAACTCCATATTTTTCTCTCCTTTATGTTTTATAGTTCAATTATATTAGGGAGTGCGGAAAAATATTACCCGTAAGATTAATCATAATTTTATTTTAAAAAATAAGATGTGCAAAGTTTTTTGTAACTATGCACATCTTTGGCTCGAATTTATTGTAAACTATTACCAATAGCAAGATTTTGGAACAGCGTCCAAACATATGACTGTTATTCCGGCTTGGTTTCCTTTTTGATTCCGTAAATTTTTCTCAAAATTGCCGATATGAATTTTGGTTTCTCAATAAGTACAACTTTCATAATTACCTCCGTACACAACAAATACTGACAACTACGAGTGCGCCTGCCGCAATGACGAGTACCCATTCACTCGGCAGAAGTGATGCACACAGCAGTCCCAGTCCAAAGCATACTGCAGATTTTATTCTCTGTGTGTAACAATTCACTGTATCACCCTATATCAGAATATACACAAAATCAAATTATGTGCAAAAGCGGTTGAATTATTTTTAAAATTGATATAAGATAAACTGAGAAAACAATTACGGAGAATTTTACAGACTATGAGAACACTTGAAATTAAAAAGAATGACGCAAATCAGCGACTCGATAAATTTTTACAGAAAAGATTCAAAACTCTGCCAAAGTCGCTTATGTACAAATATATAAGAAAAAAGTGTATTAAGGTAAACGGCAAAAAGTGTGATATTCAGACCATGCTCAAAGAGGGCGATGTGCTTACCTTTTATATTAAGGACGAATTTTTTGAGGCATCGGAGCAAAAAAGCTATGAATTCATGAAGGCACCGAAAACCTTTGACATTGTTTATGAGGATGAAAACCTTATACTTATAGATAAAAAGCCGGGCATAATCGTACACCCCGACAAGAATTATCACTTTGATTCACTTGTTGCAAGAGTTCAGCACTACCTGTATGACAAAGGTGAATATAATCCCGATGAAGAAAAAGCCTTTGCGCCTGCACTTGTAAACAGAATTGACAGAAACACGGGCGGAATTGTTATTGCGGCTAAAAATGCCGAAAGTCTAAGAATCCTAAACGTAAAAATGAAAACAAGAGAGCTTGAAAAATACTATCTCTGCCTTTTATACGGAAAGCCAAAAAGGGACAGCGACACACTTCACGGCTATATGACCAAGAATGAAAGTAAAAACAAGGTTACTGTTTTCAAAAATGAAGTTGAGGGTTCAAAAGAAATCAAGACAAAATATGAAATTCTTGACTTCAACGGCAAATTCAGCCTTGCCGAGGTTGAACTGCTGACGGGCAGAACTCATCAGATAAGAGCGCATATGGCATCAATCGGACATCCGCTTGTGGGCGATACAAAATACGGCAAAGGCAAAAAAGCACCCGACAGCATTAAGTATCAGGCGCTTTACAGCTATAAGCTGAAATTCAATTTTGAAACCGATGCAGGCATTCTTAATTACCTTAACGGCAAGGAATTTGAGGTAAACGATGTATGGTTTGCAAAAAACAGAAAGATAAATCTAGATAGATAAAGGCGGTCAATAACCGCCTTTTGCTTTGCAAAAGCAAAAATAGTATTCTTATTTTATACACATAAATGCACTCATTGTGCCTCTGTGACCTTTGGTGGCACGGTGACTCCATAAGAGGTCGCTGTTGCAATTGGTGCAGACATCCGAAACTGTTATGTTTTCATTTTTTACACCTGAAGCAGTAAGAATCTGACGGTTGGTTTCTAAAAGGTCAACCATATATTTTCCGTTTCCTTTTTCAAAAACGAACTTTGAGCTGTCAAGGTCTGCAAGATTCAGAAAATGTTCTGCACACGGATAGTCAACCTCATAGCAACAAACTGAAATTGCGGGACCGATTGCAGCTTTGATATCGGCAGGATTTGTACCGTAAAGCTCAGTCATTTTCTCAACAACCTTTTCCCCTATTCTGCCGACAGTTCCCCTCCATCCGGCATGGGCAAGTCCGATTGCCTTATTCTTTGTATCGACAAAAAACAGCGGTGTGCAGTCGGCATAGTAGGTTACAAGGGTTACTCCCTTTTCATTTGTAATCAAAGCGTCAACGCTCTCCATATCACGGGGCTTGTAGATACCTATGCCCTTTTCGGCAGATGTTACCGCTCTTACAACCGTGTGGTGATCCTGTGCCGAGGCTACAAGACTTTCATAATCAAAGCCTGCACTTTTGCAGAATCTTTTGTAATTTTCGGTTACGCTGTCGGGATTGTCACCTCTGTTGAATGCCATATTCATTGATGTAAATTCACCCGTTGACACACCGCCGAGTCGGGTTGTGAATGCGTGATTGATGAAATTAATTTCTGATAAAGAATTATATGTAAGATACGGAACCGTATCAATGTTGTTGAGCTTCATTGTTTTTGAAAAAAATTTCATAAGTGTTCCTTCCATATTTTATAATAAGATTATTTTTAACCGATTAATTGCTTTGTCAATATTTTCCGACAAAATATTATGCTTGAAACACGGCTGAGTTAATGATATACTATATTCATTCAGAGGTGTTGATTATGAAAAAAAGTTTGTTTGGCAAGAATATTCCTGTCAACTGTTCATATTGCGAATACAACGGAATTGAAAATGATATTATGTTCTGCAAAAAGTCAAAGCAGGTCAAAGACGGAAAATGCAGATCGTTCAAGTATGACCCATTGTTGCGTATGCCGAATGTCACGGTTTTTAAGACAGATTTTTCGGCAAAGGATTTTAAACTTTAATCCGCCGTATTTCGTATTTTTATTATACAGGAATGAATTTTGTTAATATTCCTTTTCAGAATTAAATTACACATTCAAAAGAAAAAGCTTTACCGTTTTTTGGTAAAGCTTTTAGTTTTGCAGTCTTTATAAATTTACGCCATCTGAAAATCTCGAATATAGCTTGTGATAGCCTTTTCAATGATTTCCTTTGCCTTGTCAACACCGTCAGTTTCGGTTACCGAAGTAACCTTGTCAGCCTCAAGTGTTTTGTAAACCTGGAAAAAGTGCTGAATTTCTTCAAAATAGTGTTTTGGAAGTTCGCTGATGTCGCTGTAGCAATTGTAGTTGGGATCGTTAACGGGAACTGCAATAATTTTTTCGTCACAGCTGTCGTTATCAACCATATTGAGAACGCCGATAGGCTTGCATTCAACGAGCGTCATCGGCTGAATTGTTTCACTGCACAAAACAAGAACATCAAGCGGATCGCCGTCATCTGCAAAGGTTCTCGGAATAAAGCCGTAGTTTGCAGGATAGTGAGTTGATGTAAAAAGCACACGGTCAAGCTTGAGCATACCTGTTTCTTTGTCAAGCTCATATTTGTTTTTGCCGCCCTTTGAAATTTCGATTACTGCATAAAACTTGTCTTTTGTAATTCTCTTCGGAGAAATGTCGTGCCAAATGTTCATAATTTCTGCCACCCTTCTTAACCTTATTTTTTATATATCCTGTAATACCCTGTGAAACATTATGTTATGGTTTAATTATAAGAAATCTATCAAACTTTGTCAAGGAATTTTTGTAATTTCAATCAAAATAATTCAAAATAAATAATCCTCGGTCATAATTACTCAAAGATTATGACCGAGTTTGATTATTTAAGTGTTTTAAATTTTAAGTGTTGTCATAAACCTCTCGCCTGTGACCTATAGACAAAGCAAGAATAACAAGTTCTTCGTCTTCTATAAGGCAGAGCAGTCTGTAATCTCCGATACGATACCGCCATTGACCTTTGCAATTTGCCGTGAGAGCTTTTCCCTTTACTCTGGGGTTTTCACAACCCGACAAATTCTTTTCAATCCACGCTTTAATCATCTTCATGGTATATCTGTCGAGTTTTTTAAATTCTTTTTCAAATCTCGGAGTGGTTCTTACAACATAACTCATATGTCAAGTTCCTTCCAAAAATCAGAGATTGGTCTGCTTTCTTCACCGCTCTTTTTGTATTCATCATAAGCGTCATCAAAAACGGCAAGGTCATATTCTTCTTCGATTTTTTCAAACAAAGCCTGTTTAAAAGCCTCTCCGAGTGATATTGAGTGCAACCGAGCATAGCTGTCTACTATTTTCTTTTCCTGTTCTGTTAATCTGATTGAGAATGCCATAATACTGACCTCCTTGTATAGTACATTGTACTACATTATTATTTCTTTGTCAATGAATTTTATTCGATAAAAGTAAAAGAACACGACAAAATCAATCTGCCGTGTTCAATGTTATTAAATTTACTTTCTCACATTTTCAACAATAACTTTTACAAACTGAATTATAAATGTCGGGATGAATGCAAGGAGGGCTATAAAGCCTGCCTGTGCGCCTGTGAGTGCGGTAACGCTGAAAAGCGGCTGCATAAACGGAACAAACAATACAAATGCGAGCAGTAATGTTCCGATAAAGAAAGCACCTATGCTTGCCGTATTTGAAAAAAGTCCGAGTTTAAAGATTGAATGTGTACTTCTGCAATTAAAGCCGTGGAACAGTCTTGCAAGCGTGAGTGTTGCAAATGCCATTGTGCTTGCAACGGCTGGACTTGTCTGAAGTCCGATGTAGAATGAAATGAGCGTTACAACGGCAATCAAAGCGCCCTGTCCGAGCATAAGAGCAGAAAAGCTTTTTGTAAGGATTCCCTGTTTCGGATCACGGGGTTTCTGCCTGAGCAAATCTTTTTCGGGCTTCTCCATACCGATTGCAATTGCTGGAAGTGAGTCTGTAAGAAGGTTGATAAACAGAAGGTGAACCGCCTCAAACGGTACGGGCAGAGCCATGATTGAACAGAACAACACGGCAAAAATACCTGCCATATTACCCGAAAGCAAGAAAAGAATTGCATTTTTAATGTTGCGGTAAACATTTCGGCCGTTTGCAACCGCCTTGATAATTGTAGCAAAGTTATCATCCTGAAGAATCATAGATGCGGCGTCTTTTGAAACTTCGGTACCTGTGATACCCATTGCAACACCGATATCCGCTTTTTTGAGAGCGGGTGCGTCGTTTACACCGTCACCTGTCATGGAAACAATGTTGCCTTTTCTTTGCCAAGCCTCAACGATTCTGATTTTGTTTTCAGGAGAAACTCGTGCATAAACAGAAATTTTTTCAATTTTTTCGTCAAGCTCCTTATCGCTCATTGCGTCAAGCTCAAGACCTGTAACTGCGATGTCGCCGTCATTGAAAATACCAATCTGCTTTGCGATTGCACTTGCTGTGATTTTGTGGTCGCCCGTAATCATAACAGGCTTGATTCCTGCACGGATTGCATCGGCAACAGCCTGTTTTGACTCCTCTCTCGGAGGATCTATCATTGAAACAAGTCCGATGAATGTATAATCATTCTCTGTGTCAACCGTGAGAGCCTCATCAGATTCCTTATATGCAAAGGTGAGAACACGGAGTCCCTGTTCGGAATATTCACGGTTAACTCTTGAAATCTCAGCCTTATCTTCATCTGTAATAGGACGAATACCGTCTTTTGTTGCGATACTTACACAACGGTCAAGAATCGAATCAAGCGCACCCTTAGTGAGAATATGATTTACACCGTGCATTTTGTACTTTGTGCTCATCATCTTCCTGTCGGAATCAAACGGAACTTCCTCAACCCTTGTAAGGACATCCCTAAGCACATTTTCGTCAAGTCCGATATGCTGAAATGTTTCAAGCAAAGCGTACTCGGTCGGGTCGCCTATTCCCTTTCCGTCAACGATACTCGAATCGTTGTTTAGAACCATATCGTAAAGGAGATGACGGTGGCTTTCAATATTAAGGTCGAGCTGATCCTCAAGAATACTTTCGCCGTTCACATAGATTTTCTGAACAGTCATTTTGTTTTGTGTGAGCGTACCCGTCTTATCGGAGCAGATTACAGACACACAACCGAGGCTTTCAACAGCCTTCAAATCCTTGATAACGGCATTTTCTTTTGCCATTTTTTGCGTACCCATTGCCTGAACAATTGTGACGATTGAGCCGAGTGCCTCAGGGATTGCGGCTACTGCAAGTGCAACGGCAAACATAAGAGAGTTGAGAACCGACATTCCGTTGAACATACTCAAGCCGAAAACTACTACACAGATTGCCATAATAATAACGGCAAGTCTGCTCGAAAATTTATCAAGGCTGAGCTGGAGGGGAGTTTTCTTGCTCTTTGCCTGATTCATAAGTGTAGCAATTTTACCGATTTCTGTGTTCATGCCTGTTTCCGTAACAACGACAATTGCTCTGCCATATGTTACAAGGCTACCCGAAAAGACCATATCAGTGCGGTCGGCAAGCGGAACTTCCTTTTCAATTGTCTCCACACTTTTGTCAATATTTGTAGATTCACCCGTGAGCGAGCTCTCATTCACCTGTAATGAATAGTTATTGATTATTCTTCCGTCTGCAACAACAAGGTCACCTGCCTCAAGTACAACAATGTCGCCAGGAACGATGTTTTCTGAATCAATTTCAATTTTTCTTCCGTCACGGATTACCTTTGCCGAGGGTGACGAAAGCGATTTAAGGCTTTCAAGTGACTTTTCTGCCTTGACATGCTGAACCGTGCCGAGAATAGCGTTAAGTGTGATTACCGCAAAAATTACGATTGTGCTTTCAACACTTCCCGAAAACATTGAAACAATTGCCGCAATTATAAGGATTATTACCATAAGGTCGGCAAACTGACTTAAAAACACCTGAAAAACAGATTTCTTTTTGCTTTCTTCAAGCACATTTTTTCCGTGTTTTTCAAGAAGGCTGTCAGCCTGTTGTGACGAAAGTCCTTCGCTTGTGACACCGAGCTTGTCAAGAGTTTCGCTCTCGGTCAACTGATACCAATTTTTCATAATTTTCTCCTCCGTTCGGATTGCAGAATACAGACAGACTGAAAAAGGCAAATAAAAAAGACCTTTATTGCAAGGTGCAACTCACCCCACAATAAAAGTCTTGTTCTTTAAGATATAACCGATACCGAAAACGGTATGTACTGACGATTAATATCACAGATTATCTGCGAACTACTCCCCTTTATCTGCAACCATTCTATCAAATTTATTCCTCATTGTCAACAGAATTTTCCGAAATTTTGTTGATATCATCATTTTCGGCAACAATTTCATCTGTGACAAGGTGTCTTTTGCGTTTTTTGGGTTTACTGCAGGTTGCAAATATTATGCCCAAAAATGCAAGAAAAGCACCGCTGCATGAAAAGGCTGCGGAGAAATACGGGCGTTCAAGAGCATATGCAACAATTGTTGCAACAATGAAAAGCACTGCGGCAACAAGCATTAATATAAAAGCGGTTTTATAAAGACCGTTCATTTTTCTTTTCATAATCAATCACCAAGATTGTTTGCAATGTTTGCAAAATCTTCAAGTTTAAGCTGTTCCGCCCTTGCATTCAGAGGAACGGATGAATTTTCAAGAATTGCGTTGACCTCTGCCTTTGGCAAAGAAAGTCCCGATGCAAGAGAATTTGAAAGTGTTTTTCTTCGCTGTGAAAAGGCGGCTTTTACAACCTTAAAAAACTTCTTTTCGTCATCAACCTTCACGGGCGGTTCTTTGAGAATGTTAAGTCTTAAAACAGCCGAATCAACCTTTGGAGCAGGCATAAACGAGCCGGCACTAACCGAAAACAGCATTTCGGGTTCTGCGTAATAGTTGACCGATACCGTTACCGCACCGCTTGCACGAGAACCCACCTCAGCACAAATTCGCTGAGCCGCCTCTTTTTGAACCATAACCGTGATTGCACAAATCGGCAGTCTGTCCTCAAGTAATTTCATAATTACGGGAGATGTGATGTAGTACGGAAGATTTGCACACACAACAACATCCATTCCCTGAAATTCTTCTTCAATCAGCTTGTGCAAGTCAATTTTAAGAATATCATCGTTTACAACTTTAACATTGTCGTGTTCGGAGAGTGTTTCTTCAAGAACGGGAAGAAGTCGCTTGTCAAGCTCAACCGCTACAACCTTGTCGGCAAGCGAGCAAAGCTCTGTTGTGAGAACACCTATTCCGGGACCGACTTCAATTACGCCAACTCCCTCTCCGGCACCCGAAAGCTCTGCCATTCTCGGACAAACTGACGGGTTTATAAGAAAATTCTGACCGAGTGACTTTGAAAAAGTAAAGCCGTGTCTTGAAAGTATATCTTTGATTGTACCTATATCTGATAATTTTTTCATCTTAATATGCGAAGCCCTTTCGGATATTTATTTTTCAGTCTTGAATTTGACGCTTTGCCAAAGCCTGTTGTGATTCCGTTTACGCAGACAGCCGTATAGCCTTTGACATCCTGTGACACGGCAATTTCCTCACCGTGAAGATACGCTGCAATTTCTTTACTGTTCACATCAAAATCAACTGCGGATTTACAGTTTTCCTTTTTAGCTGCCGTAAATGCACTGTGATGCGGTTCGATTCTGTTCTTGACAATTTCGCCGAGAATAACTCCCGCACGTAGAATCTGCAAGCCTTTTACATCAAAATTATAATTCTGTGGAAGAACTATAATTTTATCCTTTATAACCTCAATATTTTCACCGAACGGTCTATCGATAAAAATACTGTCATAAAAATCAAAAATTTTCGAGTCAATTTTATTATTCTTTTTAGGAATATTATAATTAGAATACGGCTCGCCCTTTTTGTGAAGCTTGGCGGCAAAATGTCCTTCTCCGCCGTCCATCGGGAAAATTCTTCTCGCATAATCAAGCGTAGGTCTGCCGAATGTTACGCCCGAATCAACAAGTTCAAAATCGGGATTTTCTGTAAGGAAGCGAGAAATTACGCCCTCGTTTTCTTCCTTTGAAAAAGTACAGGTTGAATAAACCATATGTCCGCCGTTCTTTAGGGCATCCTTTGCACTGTTAAGAATCAAAAGCTGACGGGCGGCACAACTCTTTACATGCTCAATGCTCCATTCACGCTCCGCATCATTCTTGCGGAACATTCCCTCACCGCTGCAGGGGGCGTCAACAAGAATCCTGTCAAAACGATTTTCAAGCCTTTTGCAAAGTTCATCGGGACGGCAGTTTGATACAACTGCGTTTGAAATTCCCATTCGTTCAATATTCGATAAAAGAATATTCGCTCTGTTTCTTACAATTTCATTGCTCCACAAAAGTCCTGTTCCGTTAAGTTTAGCGCCAATTTGCGTACTTTTTCCGCCCGGAGCGGCACACAAATCAAGGACATAATCGCCCTCATGAACATCAAGCATTGTAACTGCCGAAGTTGCAGACGGTTCCTGAACATAGAATGCTCCTGCATGGTGCAGAGGATTGTTGCCGATTGACTTAACATCGGACGGAATATAGAAGCCCTCATCGCAAAACGGAGTTTTTTTGAGTTCAAAATCAAGAAGTGAACAAAGCTTTTCGGGCAAACATTTTAAGGTGTTGACACGAAGTCCCTTTATGAAATCGTCACTGTTGTAAAATTTTAAAAATTCGTCAAATTCATCACCCAGAAGTGATTTCATTCGCAATAAAAAATCATTCATGAATAAACAAGCCTTTTCGGGTTAATAATAGTTTTGTAAAGGAGGTGTTGAAATGAACTTCAATCAGAATCGGAACAACAATAAGAACAAGAACGAGCAGAACAGCCAGAATAAGAATCAGAACAACAATCAGAATAAAAATCAGCAGAACAGCCAGAACAAAAGTCAGAACAATTGCAGATGATTACATTCTGAAGTTCTCCCGAGCCGTGTCTTTTTGATACGGCTTTTTTCTTTATGGGAATTAATAGCCGTATTCTTCGCCGATGATAATAACCTTGATTCTGTCAATATGTCTTTGCTGAGCAGATACCACATAGTTACAGCAGATTCTTGTGTCACCGTGACAACCGTCACAGAGCTCGGGATTTTCTTTTCTCAATGAAACACATTCGCCTGTTTTTCCGCAAGGGGTTTCAATGCCGAGTCTGATTGTATTCTGCGGAGCGGCAATTGTTTTAACTCTCTTGATTGCCTCGTCAATATTCTTTACAATTTTGTTGATACCGCATACAACGATAACGCTTTTCGGACCGTAAAGAAGTGCGGCAACACGGTTTGAGTTGCCGTCAACATTATAAAGCTCTCCGTTTTCGGTAAGAGCGTTTGTACTCATAAAAAATGTGTCTGCCCTGAAAGTCTGACGGTAAACCTCTTCAACCTCGGGACGAGTCATTCCGGGTGCGGAACGGTCAAGAAAATTGTAATCGGGTGAATTAATTATCTGATAAATTCCCGTTTCGTCGAGAGTTTTTGAACCTCCGCATGAAATTGTTTCGCCCTTTTTAATGAGTGTTTTTACAAGTGCCTGAGCCTCTTCGCTGTTTTCGCAAAAATAAGGTTTCATCTTGTTGCGTTCAAGATTTTTCATAACTTTCTCAACTTTTGCTCTCATTTCATCCGTCATAATAATTTCTCCGTTTCATAATTTCATAAAGTAATTAAGCAAGCTTTTACATTAAATAATAGTTCTTTAAAAGAACAATATTCGCCCCTACACTTGACATTCTGCCTACGGTTACAATCTGCTCACACACAATAATTGTGATATTATACACTTGCCAACATTTTCGCCAAAATCATATGTAATCATTATACAATACAAATTGAATTTTGAAAAGAAAATTATTTGTCAACGGCACGCGTTTTGCGAATAAAATGATAAGAGATTAATTTTAGGAGAGATTTTATGCCGTCAGTTTATCTTTCACCGTCATTGCAGGAGTACAACCCTTATATTGACGGAGGAAATGAAGAATATTATATGAATCTTATTGCAGACGCCATGGAGCCTTATTTGAGGGCAAGCGGAATAGATTTCAGGCGAAACGATCCCGATATGACGCTGAGTCAGGCAATTGCAGATTCAAACAAGGGCAATCACGATTTGCACCTTGCAATTCACAGCAATGCCGCTCCCGAGGGTTCGGCGGGCAGATACACGGGTGCTGACATTTATTACTATCCGACAAGCAGTAACGGCAAGCGTTTCGCTGAAATTCTGCAAAAGAATTACAAGGATATTTATCCCGAATCGAACGATGTTGACATAATCCCTACCACCTCACTTGCGGAAGTCAGACGGACAAAATCACCGTCGGCATTGATTGAGGTTGCATATCACGATAACCCCGAAGAAGCTCAATGGATTAGGGACAACATTAATGCAATCGGCAGAAATCTTGCAAAATCAGTTGCCGAGTATTTTAATTTGCCGTTTGTCGAGCCGTAATTTAATTTTGACAAATAATAAAGGTCAACACGATTATGTGCTGACCTTTTGTTATTCATCAAGATATGCGTTTAAAAATAATCAGATCTTTCGCTCATATTGTTTCTTTCATTACATTTCAATTAGATGTTCACAACATTCGGAACACAAATTTCTTTTAATATTAACTGCTTGCCCAACCGCAAATTTCAATTTGTTTTTATACAACTTCAATATCATTCATCTCAATACTGCCCCAGGCTTTTTGCCAGGTGTTTTGGTATTTATCGGGTTTTCTTCTTCTGAAAGTCAAACCGTCTGCGACCTCTAAGGTTTCAAAGGGGGCGGCATCGTTCTTTCGGCTGTAAAAAACATAGCGTGTATAGTATCCGCCACGAACAATTTTTGATATGTCTATTTTCAATTTTGCCGTGTGGGTTTCGCCCTTTTTTCCCGAATAGAAATTTTCAACCACAAATGCGGTAACGGGATATCTTCGGTAATCGCTCACTTCAACACGCAGACAAAGATTTTCAATATCAGCCTTGTTTTTCCATGTGAGTTCAAGCAGAATCTGCTCGTCATCATAGAAAATATTATTCTCTTTGCCGTTATATCCGGCAAATTGCAGACATAGGTCGTTTCTGTCGGCATGATGCTTGTGTTCGTTTCCGACATATTCAATGGCACGGAAATTTTCGTTTGCACTTCCGAGATAGATTTTTACAGCGTCTTCAACATCGCCGTCAAAAACAATTTTGCCGTGATCAAGAACTATGCACCTGTCGCAAAGGTCACGAATAGTATTCATATTGTGTGAAACATAGAGGACAGTTCTGTCCTCCTCGGTTGCAAGGTCACGCATTTTCCCGATACACTTTTTCTGAAAGTGCATATCTCCGACAGCAAGCACCTCGTCCATAATCATGATTTCTGCATCAAGGTGTGCCGCAACAGCAAACGCAAGCTTTACGAACATACCCGATGAATAACGCTTTACGGGCGTGTCAATGAACTTTTCGCACTCTGAAAATTCAATAATACTGTCTATTTTTGAAGCGACCTCTTTCTTTGTCATTCCGAGGATTGCACCGTTAAGGTAGATGTTTTCCCTGCCGGTAAGCTCAGCGTGAAAGCCTGTTCCGACCTCAAGCATACTGGCAATTCGTCCCCTGAAACGCACTCTGCCGTCTGTCGGAGAGGTAATTCTGCATAAAACCTTTAACAGAGTTGACTTGCCTGCACCGTTAGCGCCTATAATTCCTATGCGTTCTCCACGGTTTACCTCAAGGTTCACACCGTCAAGTGCTAAAAATGTGTCGCCTTTTGTGTATTGTTTGGCACCGATTCTCTGATTCGGATCTTCTTTACCTCTTTTTTTTGCATACCAACTCTGCAAATCATGACGGAGAGTTCCCGAACCGATTGCACCGAGTCGGTATTCTTTTGAAAGATTTTCAATTTTTATTACGCAATTTTCATTCATTTCAGTCATGACATCATACCGTATCTATAAAATTCTTTTCTACCATATTAAAGACGATTATTCCGAACAGAAGAACGACTGCCGTAACAGCAAAGCTCAATATGAGATATTGCCACGGAAATGTTCCGCTGCCTAAGAATCCGTAACGGAATGTTTCAATTAGCGGAGCAACAGGATTTAAGAGTACAAGCGGACGGAATGAATCCGACACCTGAGAAACAGGATAAACAACAGGAGTAATATACATCCACAATGTTACTCCGAATGAAACAAGCACACCGAGGTCACGGTATTTTGTTGTTACAGACGAAACAATCAGTCCGCAGCCTGTGCCTAAAAGTGCCGAAGAAAGCAAAATCAAAGGCATAAGCAATGCACATAAATTCGGGTGAACATTTGAACCCGTAAACATATATATAAGAACAAGTATAAAGAACATTACAAAGTTAATCAAAAAACCGATTGTGTTGTAAATTATGTTTGCGCACGGCATTACGAGCCTTGGAAAATACACCTTGCCGAACAGCCTTGCGTTGCCGATAAAGGTTGATGAACTGCCGTTAAGACAGCTTGAAAAAAACGACCACAAAATATTGCCTGCCATAAAAAACAGGAATTGAGGCATTCCGTCAGTTGAGATATTGGCAATCATACCGAAAATTACGGTGAAAACAAATGTTGAAAGGAACGGCTTTATTATTATCCACAACGGTCCGAGTACGGTTTGCTTGTAGGAATTTTTAAAATCACGCTTTACGAACAGCATAACAAGGTCACGGTACTTTCGGACATCACCGAGATTAAGCTCAAACAATCTGCGTTTTGAAGTAATATCGGTTATTTCATTATTTTTCAAGCCACATTCCCCTTTTGTCGGTATTTCACATACAAAAAATTTTAACACATTTATATTTTTGTGTCAATTCAGGTTGATTTGCAGACATAATAATGATAAAATAAATTAAGTTTATTTACGAAAGGAATTTGAAAATGACAAAAATTAAAAAGATTTCGGCAATTATGGTTGCCGCAGTTATTCTCTGCACATGCTTTTTAATGAGCGGTTGCGGCGGTGACACAGAGAGCAGTTCTTCTGGAAAAGCAACTTCTGCAGTTTCAAACGAAGAAACGACATCCGCAAGCACAGACACAACCGACTACAAATCAAGCTACACAGCTACTATTGATGTTAAAGACTACGGTAAAATTGAAGTTGAGCTTTATGAGGAGCTTGCTCCGATTACAGTCAAGAACTTTGTTGACCTTGCAAAAGACGGCTTTTATGACGGTCTTACTTTCCACAGAATTATTACCGGCTTTATGATTCAGGGCGGCGACCCAAAGGGTGACGGCACAGGCGGCAGTAAAAAAACAATCAAGGGCGAATTTGCTCAGAACGGTGTTGAAAACAACCTTTCACATACAAGAGGCGTTATCTCAATGGCTCGTTCAAATGATCCCGACAGTGCAAGCTCACAGTTCTTTATTGTTCAGGCTGACAGCACATATCTTGACGGTCAGTACGCTGCATTCGGCAAGGTAACAAAGGGTATGGATATTGTTGATAAAATCTGCAAGGACACACCTGTTACAGATTCAAACGGTACTGTTGAAAAGAAAAATCAGCCTGTTATCAACTCAATTAAGATTGAGGAAAAATAATGAACGGTATAACTGTTCTTGTTGATGCGGATGCCTGCCCTGTTGTAAAATCGGTTGAAAGGATTGCACAAAAGCACAATGTTCCCGTTGTGCTTTTATGTGACACAAACCATGTTCTAAAGTCAGATTACAGCGAGATAAAAATTATCGGTGCAGGTGCAGACGCAGTTGATTTGGCGCTTGTCAACCTTTGTAAAAAGGGCAACATTGCGGTAACTCAGGATTACGGAGTTGCGGCACTTGTGCTTGGAAAGGGTGCGTACTGTATTCATCAATCGGGAAAAATTTTCTCGGATGATAACATAGGCGGTCTGCTTATGGACAGACACCTTGCCAAAAAGGCGAGAATGTCAAACGGCAAGCATCACATTAAAGGACCGAAAAAGCGTACAAAACAAGATGACGAAAACTTTGAAAAAAGCTTTGAATCTTTGCTTGTGAAAGCGTTAAATAATTCTAATTAAGAATAATAATTTTTCGGCATATACTTGAAATGCACAGAAATGTGTGTTTCAATAATCATAGGCAAAATGATGTAAATAGTCCATTGGGCAAAACGAAACCCTCGAAGCTACCGACTTTGAGGGTTTATTCATAGGTTGGCTGTTGAAGTTACTATCTATCCAACCACTTGCAAATGTAGTAGGCAACTACACTTGCTCCAACAGATAGGAAAAAGGATATAAGCAACTCCAAGAAAGTCGCCTCCTTCCTGCCGGAAAGAGTCAACAGCACAATCAGTATATCACATCTATTGAAATATGTCGATATACTTTGACACTCATTTACAAACAGAACACCCCGAAGAACTTAATCTTCGGGGTGTTTTATGTTTTACCGTAAGAATTTTTGCAGTCGCATACTCGGGCAAAATATGATATAAACGATTCAAACTATCTTCCCGACCGCACCTAACAGCTATTAACTTTTCACTCCTCACTTCCAACGGTATCCGTTGGTTCGGTTGATTTGACTTTTTTCTGATAGGTGTCAATACTAAAAATGCCGAGATTTTGTTTCCATTTCAGGATTCGCTTTACAGATGCGTCAACCTGAGCTTCGGGAATTTCACCGTTTTGAACAGCCTCAAGAACTGCGGGATATTGGGTATTGACAGATGAACAACAGAGCAAATCGTTACCGCATTTTGCCGCTGTGACTGCCGCCGCTTCATCCCCCGTAAAATCCGTGATTGCGTCCATGATAAGGTCATCGGTCATAATTACACCGTCAAATTTGAATTCATTTCTGAGAATATCATGCACCTTTTGTGAAAGTGACGCAGGATATTCGCTGTCCATGCAATTAACTATGTTGTGTGAAACAAGAATACAGTCGGCACCGGACTCAATTCCCTGATAAAACGGTTTAAAATCTGTATTTTCAAATTCCGAATAGTCACGGTCATCGTATGCAATTCCCGTGTGTGTGTCGCTGTTATTGCCGTAACCGGGAAAATGCTTCAGAACCGTGCCGAGCTTTTTTGATTTGCTTGTTTCAACAACGGTTCGCACATATCTGTTTTCCATATCAACATCCGAGCTGAAAGAACGGTCATACATAAAGCCGTATTCATCCGAGGTCATATCGCACACGGGAGCCAGATTCACATTGATTCCGAGTGAAAGGAGCAAATCCGCTTTTTCTTCTGCATCCTGCTTGACAGCATCCCAACCGCCGTCTGCATAAGTATCTTTTGGAGAAAGAAACGGAGTTTCACGGAGGTTTGGGTTACTGCTGACACGCACAACCGTTCCGCCCTCCTCATCAACGCCGATTAAAAGCGGAATATCCGCCTCGTTCTGATAGCTGTGAATATCGTCAACAACTTCATCTTTGGTTTTACCGTCAAAATCTCTGCCAAACAGGATGTAACCGCCGATATTGTACTCGCTGACCTGTTGCACAGCGTCTTCATCGGGACAGCGTACAAAAAACATCTGCCCCACCTTTTCTTCAAGCGTCATATCAGATATGAATTTATCAAGCTTTCGGTCATTAATTTCTTCGGCTGACATTGTTGTCGGCTGAACAGTCGTCTGCTCTGCAGGCTGTGATTTTTCGGACTGACTGCTGTTTTCGGCACAAGCCGTCATTACAAAAACCATACATAATGTAAGCAAAGCAGATGAAGTTATTTTTAATTTTCTGTTAAATATTTTCATAAACGCCTTATGCTTTCTGCATTTTAGTCTGCGCACTGCTTGTGACATATACAAGGCACCTTACCGTTACACCGTTTGCCGTGGTACATGATACTGTGGTTTTGCCCGTTTTGTTGGCTGTAATTTTTCCGCTGTTTTCATCAACAGACGCAACAGTCGGATCTGTTGACGAATAGGTTGTTGAACAGGTCGCCTCACCGTCTGCTACAGAAAGATTCAGCAAGCTTGAATTACCCTCTGAAAGTGAAATTTTATTTTTGCCAAAGCTAACCGCCATTGCAAGAAACTTTACATTCACATTCACATTTTTTGTTTTTCCGTCAGAGGTCGAAATCGTGATAACCGTATCGCCTATGCCCGTGGCAACAATATTGCCGTTTTCATCAACAGAGGCAACTGACGGGTTACTGCTTGAATAGCTGACTTCTATATCTCCCCTCAACTCCGTAATTTCGCTGTTAAGGGTGTAACTTTCAAAAAGTCCCATAGAAATGTCACTTTTCGGCAAAACAAGTTCAGACTTGCTCTGTACTGTTTCGTTAAGCTTTTCGGCAACGATGGGACCGTATATCTTCATATTGGCATATGCAAGAGGGTGAATCCCATCGCCTTTTTTGGTTGTTGCATTATATCTAAAATACTGTGTTGTAATTTCCTCATTATCACCGGTAAGCTCTGTTTCTTCCGAAAGGTCAACATAGGGAATTTCCCACTTATCAAGTATATTTTTCATTAAAGACCAATACTGTGACTGTTTTATTCTTGTTGAGCAATTGTGACAGAGTACGAACAGCTTAATTGAGTCTTTATAATTCTTGTCAAGAAAATAACAAATACTTTCCAACGCACCTGCTGTGGTGTATTCATTGTATTTTCCCGATTTATTATTTATATCGGTCATTGCACCCATTTCAACATTTTTGAACAGGTCATTAAAACCGCCGTCAAGCAGAATAACATCGTAACTGCCTTTCATTTCACGGACACGCTCAAGGATACTTCTGTGGTCTGTGCCGATAAAATCCTTTCTTATTGCAAGAGTTGTGCCGGGAGTGGCCTTGTTGGTCATTGTCATATTATATTTTTCGGCAACATAATTGCAGAAAGAATATGTTGAATTTCCCATTGTGTCCGTACCCGAACCGTAGGCAACGCTGTCGCCGTCACAATACATAGTTCTGCCCGAAAGGTAGTCGGGAGCAGAATACATAGCCTTTGCACACGGAAAAAGCTGTGCGTAAAATTCGTTGCCGACAGCCTGCAAAATAAGATTAACATCGTTTTCTGTGATTTTGCCGTCATCGTCAACATCGGCAGCCGTCAGTTCTTCCTCGGTCGGAACAGTGTCGATAAGGCTTTTGGCAAGCTTTGCATCAGCTGCCTCAACAGTTCCGTTGTTATCAACATCGCCGTAAATCACATTGCCCGACGAAACAAAGTTTAGCGAATTATCATTGCAATATTTTTCTGCGACAGTCCCCGAATAGCCTTCAAGAGTGAACGATGAATCGGTTGAATACTGCTGAGTGCTTATTGTCTGCTTACTGTAGGTGTCAAAAACGCCCTTTTGGGTTGAACAGCTTACCGCAAACGAATCATCGCAAATCTGCGTTACGGACATTGGAATGCTCACGGATTTAAGCTTTTTACAATTCATAAACGCACCGTAGCCTACAGTTTTTAAACCAAAATTCAGGTTGATTTTTTCAAGGCTTTCACAACCGTAAAAAGCCCACCATTTGATGCTTCTTACTGTGTTGGGAATTGTCACTTCCTTGATTTTGCCTGAATAAAATGCCGTCCTGCCAATTGAGGTTACAGGCTTTGAATCAATGCTGTCGGGAACAGTCACAACTGCATTCTTGCCCGTATAACCGCAGATTTCGGCTGTGTTATCGTCAAGAATTCTGTATTTAAAGTTTTTGTATGTGTGTTCATCGGTTGCGGCAAAAACGGTTGTACCGACACCTACAACTGATGAAACTATTATTACCGTTGAAAGTAAAAATGATAAAGTTTTTTTGAAATTTCTCATTAAATAGCTCCCATAAATCATTATTCCTATATTTTACTACAAAATGCAACATTTTGTAAATAGGCAAACAACCTAGAATTACCAAAAATAAAAAAACAGAGGAACAACATTGAAAGCAATTCAAAGAATGCTCCGGTTAATCCTCTGTATCCTTTATATATTTTTAAAAAATCAGCCTGCAAGCACAAGCGGAAGAACATCGTTACGGTCAATGTGAAGAACAACCGAAACCTCGTCACAAACCATTTTTTCAGCTTCTTTGAGAAAACGCTCGTCAGTAATGTGAAGTCGTCTACCCTTTTTGAGCTGGAGCTTACTGTGGAAGTGCATTCTCCTGATAAGCTCAACAAGCTTCATACAATCGCCGCCCGAAATAATCTCCTTGATTTTTTCACATCTTTCGGCTTTATTGTCAATCCATATTTCATTATCGGTTTTCTGTGACAAAATATCTTTAATTTCATCCGAAGAAAGGACAGCACGCATTCTTGACACAAGCATTTCATTCTGAGTCGGAACAAAAAGCGTTGAAGAATCCGAGCAAACAGGTTTTAAAACATAGTATTCAATAGAATCCTTTCCAATTTTTTTCGTTGTAATTTCGGTAATCTCACAAACTCCGTTTGAGCCGTAAAGAACAATCTCGCCAATACTGTACATACTCTCACCATCCGTATAATCGCATCATCTTAAATCTCAGATAAACACTGAGTTCTTACAATATTATTGTACCACATTTTGCATAATTTTGTTATAGGCAAAATTACCGAATTTGACAATTTTTTCACTGTGGGAAATTAGTTGAATTACAACTATGTACAATAATGCCGAAATGGAAACCCGCCGAAAAGTGAAATGACCGACAACAAGCGTCGGTCATTTTCGGGGTATATTGGGTTATAGAAGGAATATATCAATATGAATGAACGAAATAAGCATTGAATACAGGCAGAAGAAAGAACTTTTCACGACTAATTTCAAAACTCCAAAACAAATTACCTAAAAACAAATCTGTTTCAATGCTTATTCCGTGGGCATCAACTTTAGCTTTATTGTACAACAAAAGAGTTTTAAATTCAATTGCATTTGCAACGGAATTAAATCTTTGATGTAAAATATCCTTTGGAATTTTTATCTAATTGTTACAAAAATAACAATCTCAACCTTTGCAGAACAAAATTCGCCATCTTTTAGGTGTAAGTATTGAAGATATAAATATATATTTATATCCTTTTATTATTGCATTTATGTCAATTTATTATGATATTATCCAAGAATTTCGTCAGAAAGTTGTTCAAGCTGAGGAATATTTTCTTTTTTCATAGCAGAACGGATTGTCACAACAGTAGGACAAATTTCAACATTTTTCATTTCTTCAAGATATGTTCTCATTGTCTTTGCTGCCGAAGGAGCCCAAGAGCCGTTTTCAACCATAGCAACCTTTCTGTTCTTGTAGCCCTTGATTTTAAGGTGGTGCAGGAAATCGTTCATTATCGGGAACACGCCGCCGTCATAGCTCGGTGCGATAACAACCATTCTGCTGAAGCGGAATGCGTCCTCAATATCCTCGGCAAGGTCTGTGCGTGAAAGGTCAGCAATCGAAACCTTTTTGTCTGTTTTTGATTTGATGATTTCACAAAGCTTTTCGGCAGCCTTGGCTGTGTTGCCGTGAACCGAACAATATGCAATGAACACACCGTCGGTTTCAGGCTCATATTTGCTCCATGTATCGTAAAGACCGATGTACCAACCAAGATTTTCGTCAAGTACAGGACCGTGAAGCGGGCAGATTTTCCGAATATCAAGCTTTGCGGCTTTTTTGAGAAGATTCTGAACCTGAACACCGTACTTACCGCAGATATTGAAGTAATATCTTCTTGCCTCGCAAGCCCAATCGTCCTCCTGAGCGTCAAGTGCGCCGAATGTGCCGAAGCCGTCCGCTGAGAAAAGAACCTTTTCTGCACTTTCATATGAAACCATAACCTCAGGCCAATGAACCATGGGAGCCATTATGAATGTAAGCTTGTGCGAACCGAGTTCAAGTTCGTCACCCTCTTTGACTGTAACGGTTTTATCGGCAAAATCAAAATCCGGAAAAAACTGTGGGAGCATTGAAAAAGTCTTTGCATTACCAACAAGCTTCATTGACGGATATTTCTCGGAAACAACCTTAATATTTGACGCATGGTCGGGCTCAAGGTGGCTGATTACAAGATAATCGGGAGTTCTGCCGTTAAGCTCTCTGTCAAGATTTTCAAGCCATTCGTCAGTTTTTCTCTTGTCAACCGTATCCATAATTGCAACCTTTTCGTCAACAATAAGATATGAGTTGTAAGAAATTCCGTTGGGAACAAGATACTGACTTTCAAAAAGGTCGATTGTCTTGTCATCAACGCCAATGTATTTTATAGAATCGGAAATTTTAACCTGCATTGTATTCTCTCCTTTATAAATCTGTGTCCGTATTTGTCGGAAATTTTTGTTAAGTCAATTATACTATGTTATCAAGTTGAAATCAAGATGATTAGGATAATTTAAACACTATGCAAATTTTGTTCATGTGTCTGATTGTATATGAAATTATTTTGCTATTGATTTAAAAGAAAAGCGATGATATAATATTGTTAAAGAAAAATACAAACGGGTTGTTATTATGGAAGTAAAATATTCAAAAGCTGCACTCAAGTTCCTTGCAAAATCCGATAAAGCAACAGTTAATCGTATCAGAATTGGAATTGAGGGGTTAAAAATTAATCCTCCTAAAGGTGATATAAAATTAATGCAGGGATTTGATGACGGCAGACAACGATTAAGAATCGGTAAATACCGTATTATTTTTAAAAGGTTACTTGACGGTACTTATGAAATAATATATATTATGGATATAGGTTCTCGTGGAGATATTTATAAATGAAAGGAGTTGCCGTATATGAGTACGAAAACAGCTGAAATTGCTAAAATGATTGATATGCTTCCCGACAGTGACAAGGAACTTGCCTACGAATTGATTAAGAAACTCGTACTTGCTTGGGATCCTGACTACACAAAAGTTACCGAACAGGAGTATAAAGACATTACAGAAGCGGAAAACGGTGACTTTGTTTCCGAAGACGATATTGATTGGGATAATCTTTCAAGATATGCAAAATAAATAATTGCATTATTTTAGCGGTGGCATTGACCACCGCTTTTTATTTTAGTTTTTAATATTTTGAGTGTATGACATTTACCCACCAAAGCATAATTTTCCACTTTCAATTTTCAATTAACAAAACAGTCCCTTTCAATTTGCAAATTGAAAGGGACTGATTGTATAAATATTAAAAGTATTAGATTTCAGATTACAAAAATTACTTTCTGTTGTTTCTGTTAAAGCCGCCTCTGCGGTCATTGTGAGGTCTGCGTGGACGAGCTGCTCTTTCTGCGTCAATGTCGTTTTCGGGAACAAGACCGTCAACATCAATAAGAACCTGACGGCGAGAGAGGTTAAGTCTGCCCTTATCGTCAATTTCCATTACCTTAACACGGATAATGTCGCCTACATTAACAACATCTGTTACATTCTCTGTACGCTTAACATCAAGCTGAGAAATGTGAACAAGACCTTCCTTACCCGGAGCGATTTCAACGAAAGCACCGAAGTCCATAATACGGGTAACCTTACCGAGGTACATTGCACCCGGCTCAGGATCAACAGCGATTGTGTTGATGATTTCGATTGCACGCTTACACTTGTCGGAATCAATACCCGAAACAAATACCTGTCCGAGTTCGCCGTCTTCCTCAATGTCAACCTTAACTTCGCATTCAGCCTGAATTTCCTTGATAACCTTACCGCTCTTACCGATAACCTCGCTGATTTTGTCAGCAGGAATTGTTGTTGTGAACATCTTGGGAGCGTACTTTGAAAGCTCTTCTCTCGGCTCTGCAATAGCCTTGAGCATTACTTCATCAAGAATGTAGTTACGAGCCTTGTGAGTCTTGGCAAGAGCCTCTTTAACCATTTCAGGAGTAAGACCGCTAATTTTGAGGTCCATCTGAATAGCTGTGATACCGTCGTGTGTACCTGCTACCTTAAAGTCCATATCACCGAAGAAGTCCTCAAGACCCTGAATATCAACCATTGTCATCCAACGGTCGCCCTCTGTGATAAGACCGCATGAGATACCTGCAACAGGAGCCTTAATCGGAACACCTGCGTCCATAAGAGCAAGAGTTGAACCGCAGATTGAACCCTGTGAAGTTGAACCGTTTGAAGAAAGAACTTCCGAAACAAGGCGAAGTGCATACGGGAATTCTTCTACCGAAGGAATTACAGGAACGAGTGCTCTTTCTGCAAGAGCACCGTGACCGATTTCTCTTCTGCCAGGACCACGGCTTGGTTTTGTTTCGCCGACTGAGTAGCTTGGGAAGTTGTAGTGGTGGATATATCTCTTTTCTGTTTCACCGTCAATGCCGTCAAGAAGCTGTTTGTCGGAAACAGGACCGAGTGTTGCGATTGTGAGAACCTGAGTCTGTCCTCTTGTGAACATACCCGAACCGTGAACTCTCGGAATCACGCCAACCTCTGATGCGAGAGGACGGATATCGTCCATTCCTCTGCCGTCAACACGCTTCTGCTCATCGAGTAACCAACGGCGAACAATGAACTTCTGTGTCTTATAAAGGCACTCGTCAATGAGAGCTTCGCTTTCCGGATAAATCTCGTCAAATTTTTCATGAACTGCCTCATAGATAGGCTTGAGTCTTTCGTCACGAATTCTCTTATCATCTGTATCAAGAGCAACCTTAACATCTTCTTCTGCAAATGCCTTGATTGCCTCAAACATATCATGGTCGGGTTCAAGACTTGCAAACTCAAACTTAGGCTTGCCGATTTCAGCCTTGATTTCCTCAATAAAGCTGATAATCTTCTGGTTAGCCTCGTGACCTGCCATAATAGCGTTGTACATATCGTCATCAGATACGCAGTTTGCACCTGCCTCGATCATAGCAATTCTTGAGCTTGTTGAGGCAACTGTTGTTGCCATCTGAGAAACCTTTCTCTGTTCCTCTGTCGGGTTAATGATGTACTCACCGTCAATCATACCTACAGAACAACCCGAGATAGGTCCGTTCCACGGAACATCAGAAATTGAAATTGCGATTGAAGCACCAATCATGGCAACAATTTCAGGCTGACAGTCGGGATCAACGCTCATAACCGTACAAACGATTGAAACATCGTTTCTCATGCTCTTGTCAAAAAGAGGACGGATAGGACGGTCGATTACACGGCTTGTGAGGATAGCCTTTTCCGAAGGTCTGCCCTCTCTCTTGAGGTAAGAACCGGGGATTTTGCCTACTGCGTACATCTTTTCTTCATAGTCAACCGAAAGCGGGAAGAAATCAACGCCCTCTCTTGGCTTTTCTGATGCTGTAACAGCAACATGAACTGTTGTGTCGCCGTAGTGAACAAGACACGCACCGTTTGCAAGCTGTGTCATCTTGCCTGTTTCAACCTTTAAAGGTCTGCCGGCAAATTCTGTTTCAAATACTCTGTATTTGTCGAATGTCATAAGTCGATTCATTTTAGTAAAATCCTTTCCGAAACATAAGTTTCACATTTTAAATAAAGTTCAAATTTATTCAAACGGGATTTTACGCCGATTTAGCAATAAAACCATTAAACAAAACTTACAAACACACAAAAGCATATGTTATTTAATCGTTTTACCGCTAAAAAACAGCAAATAAAAATCCCGCAGAAAATCGAATTTAGGGCAAGCTTTCGCTTGCCCTTGTGTACTTAAAAAATTACTTACGGATACCGAGTCTTGCAATGATAGAACGATATCTTTCAATGTCTACCTTTGTGAGGTAAGCGAGAAGGCTTCTTCTCTGACCAACCATCTTGAGAAGACCTCTTCTGCTGTGGTGATCCTTCTTGTGAACCTTGAGGTGCTCGGTAAGGTCATTGATTCTCTTTGTAAGAAGAGCAATCTGAACCTCCGGAGAACCTGTGTCGCCTTCGTGAGTTGCGTACTCAGCCATGATAGCCTGCTTTTCTTCTTTAAGCATTAAAAATTCCACCTTTCAAAAATAGTCGCCAACATCTCAGGGCAGGGCTGTGAAAATCCGACAAACGGCATACTCCCTGTTCCGAGACACGGTCATCTGTTTTATATTATCACAATCAAAGTCAAAAGTAAAGTGTTTTTTACAAAATCTTCTTTGCTTTTTCATTGTAGAGCATATCTATATATTCACAAATTTTCTTCTGATCTTCTTTAGACATTGAGCGATATCTTGCAATGATTGCTCTTTCGGAAAGAGTCAGTACATTGAGCGTCATGTCACCGTCGGCAACTCTTCTTTCAAAATAATCTCTGTTGTCAAGAATTGCGTTATAATCAATACCGAACATTTTAACGATTTTTCCGAGAAGCTCGTGGCTTGGTTCAGAAACTCCCGTTTCATATTTTGTATAAGTTGTTCTGTTTATCTTTAATGCGTCCGCAACCTGCTGTTGGGTAAGTCCGCAATGAATTCTGTAATAACGCATTCTGAGTCCTACCGAAGCGTCGATATTACTGCACTTTCTTTTGGGCATCTTCTGCACATCCTATCACATAAAAGTATTTCCGCTTTGCACACTGCGATTCAATTATAATACTTTTAAATAAAATATTCCACAAATGTGATAACACTTCACTAAACAAAAATCAGCATGATTTTTGTGCATTATTTTGTATTCATAAATAATTTTTTGATGAATTATACCTGCATCTATTATTATTGATTCGTAAAACTTTTATGCCTCTCTTTCGGTTTTTGTAAACCTCTTTTTCAAATTTGGTATTGAAATCTTTAAATTTTTGATGTATAATCATGTAGCGGAAGTCAGTGTGTATGTTTTTATGCAATTTCTGCGTTCTGTATTTTTGCTTTATTACAGCCGAACAACCGAAAAATTAAACGCTGGAGTAGCGCAGTTGGTAGCGCAACTGATTCGTAATCAGTAGGTCGAGGGTTCAAGTCCCTTCTTCAGCTCCATAACAAAAACCGCATCAGAAAGCCGTTTTCAGGCTCTTTGGTGCGGTTTTTATTTGTTTATTTTTACCGTAAAATATTGCTTAAATATTAGTCAAATGTCAGTCAAAAAGCAGCAATCACATCAATCACACATATATACCTAATGCATATAAAACTAAAAGCACCCTGCATTTTGCAAAGTGCTTTAAAAATTACTCTTTCGTATTCGTTTTAGCCGGATTTTTAATCATTCTGCCGTTGACGAAGATGTAGTCATCATCGGAGTTTGCGTTTTCGACTGCTTCGGTTTCACGCTGAACTTCTTCTTCCGTGAGGACATACTGCACATTATCACCTGTAAAGTAACCGACAGACTCCTGCACGCCTTTTGCGATTACGGATACTATTATATAGGTTGCAATCATCGGGTAGAAAATTACCGAGAGAGCAACTGCAACAACAAGCATTGCACCCTTTGCATAGATTACTGCGAGGAATACTGCGAATGAAACTATTACGACAAGCACAAGTGCGACAATATTTCTGAGAATTTTACCGAAAATCAACAGGAGTGAATTTTTATAAATGTCACGGAGTCTGAGGTCATAGGTAATTGTTAGCAGAGGTACATAGAACAGCATAATCAGCATTGCAATTGAGAACACTATATATATGGTAAAGACAGAGCCGTAAACGATGTCTGTCTGAGCAAGTGTTCCGTAATAGAGAATTGCAAAAAACGAACATGCTACTATGAGGTAAGCGACAAATCCGTTGAAAATTGATTTTTTCAGATTTTCACGAAATGCCTGTACAAAAGTTTTGAAAACATTTACATCCTCTTTTTCAACCGAAATTTTGCGGATTACCATTACAAGTCCGGAATAGAACGGCATTGCGGGAATTATACCCAAGCTCCATAATATTACATTGTTGAATCCGGACAGAAAGCTTATGAGAATGAATATTCCGGAAAATACGGCAAACGGAATTGAGTACATCAATCCCGCAAATAACAGCTTAGGAAATCGGGTGAAAAATCGTGCAAGGGATGATTGATTGAAATTTTTCATAATTGCTAAATTAACCTTCTTAAAAAACAAATTTGACATAATTTTAGCACAAATCGCTTGTCATTTTCAATAGAATGACCATATTTGACAGGTTACAATATTGTAACTTTAATGTTACTTTAATATTTCTAATTTGACAAATAAGTCAAAAAACTCAGATAATATGCGGTTGTTTTTTGTTTGATTTTGAAATTACATTTGGTCAATACCTTCGTTTTGACTAATCACAGAGAAATTTTTTAAAAAAATCTATTGTATTTTCATAAATAGTGTGTTATGATTGTGGCAATAGAGAGAACACAGAATGTTGTTCTCTCGCCAATATCCGGGTTTAGCGGATAAATATTTTTAATTAAGGTGAAAGCTATGAAAAAATCAACAATCAAAAGAGCTGCAGCTCTTGCAGTTGCAGGTATGATGACTGCTACTGCTCTTGCAGGCTGCGGCGGTTCTTCATCATCAGGTTCATCAAAAGATGATTCAAGTGCAGCAGGCAACGCAAAAAACGGTAAAGTTTACTATCTTAACTTTAAGCCTGAGCAGGACAAGGATTGGCAGGCTCTTGCTAAGAAGTACACGGACGAAACAGGTGTTGAGGTAACTGTTAAGACAGCTGCCGAGGGTACTTATGAGTCAACACTTACAGCAGAGATGGACAAGGATAACGCTCCTACACTCTTCCAGGTTAACGGTCCTGTCGGTCTTGCTAACTGGAAAGACTATTGTGCAGACCTCAGCTCATCAGAAATTTACAATCAGCTTACTTCAAAGGATTATGCACTTGAAGAGGACGGCAAGGTTTACGGTATTGCTTATGTAATTGAAACATACGGCATTATCTACAACAAGACTCTTCTCCAGAAGTATTGCGATTCTGACTTTGCTTCGGTTAAGAAGATTGAAGACATCAACAGCTTTGAGAAGTTAAAGACTGTAGCCGATGAAATCCAGAAGAATAAGGATAAGCTCGGCGTTAAGGGTGCGTTCACATCAGCAGGTATGGATTCTTCATCTGACTGGAGATTCAAAACTCACCTTGCTAACCTTCCTATCTACTTTGAGTACAAGGATAAGGGCATCAAATCAACAGACGCTATCGAGGGTAAATACCTTGAAAACTATAAGAACATCTGGGATCTCTACATCACAGATTCAACATGTGATCCTGCAGACCTCGCAAGCAAGAAGGGTACAGACGCTGAAACTGAGTTCACATCAGGCGAAGCAGTATTCTTCCAGAACGGCAGCTGGGAATATTCAACAGTTACCAAGGCAGGTATGAAGGACGACGAACTCGGCATGCTCCCGATTTACATCGGCGTAGGCGATGAAGCTAATCAGGGTCTTTGCACAGGTTCAGAGAACTACTGGTGTGTAAACAACAAGGCAAGTGCTGACGATCAGGCAGCTACTCTTGAATTCTTGAACTGGTGTGTAACAAACAAAACAGGTACATCTGCTCTTGCTGACGATATGGGATTTGTAATTCCTTTCAAGAATGCTAAGGAAGCAACCAATGTATTTGTTAAGATTGATAACGAACTCACAGCAGCAGGCAAAACTCCTGTAAGCTGGAACTTCACAACAATGCCAAGTGAAGATTGGAAAAACGGTGTTGGCACAGCTCTTACACAGTATGCAGCAGGCACAGGCGACTGGGATGCTGTTAAGACTGCATTTGTACAGGGTTGGAAAACAGAATATGCAAAGGCTAACGGCTGATTGTAAAATTTCTGTTTTAATTTAACAGGTTCGGTAGGGGGGCGGCATTCCGCCCCCCTTTTTTATGAACGGAAAGGCAAAATATTATGTTTAGAAAACCTAAAAGAAAAATTTATTTTCTTATATTTGTTCTTCCTACTCTTGCTGCTTTCCTTATAGGTTTTGTATATCCGTTCTTTAACGGCATTTACCTTTCATTCTGTAAATTCAGAACAACAAGCGATGCAGTATTCATCGGGTTCGGAAACTATGTCAAGGCCTTTCAGAATGAGGGCTTTTTACATTCATTCTGGTTTACGGTACTGTTTGTTATAGTATCGGTTATACTCATTAACCTCATTGCGTTTTTTGTGGCGTATGCACTCACGCTCGGAATCAGGGGTTCAAATGTATTCAGAACTGTTTTCTTTGTCCCTAACCTTGTAGGCGGTATTATTCTCGGCTACATCTGGCAGTACATTTTTAACGGTATTCTTCAGTATTACGGAACAAACCTTGCGCTTAACGCAAACTTCGGCTTCTGGGGACTTGTAATTCTTATGTGCTGGCAACAGGCAGGTTATATGATGATTATTTACATTGCCGGTTTCCAGAGCGTACCTCATGATCTTTATGAGGCGGCTAAAATTGACGGCGCAGGCAAAAAACAGTTGCTTACAAATGTAACATTGCCGATGATGATGCCTTCCATCACAATCTGCACATTCCTTACACTTACAAACTCATTTAAGCTGTTCGACCAGAACCTTGCCCTCACAGGCGGTGCTCCGGGTATTGTATCACAGGGAAGCGGTACAATGGTTTATCAGACGGAAATGATGGCTCTCAATATTTACAATACATTCTATGCAAACCAGAATTCTCGTGGCGTAGGTCAGGCTGAGGGCGTTATCTTCTTCGTAATTGTTGTTATCATTGCCCTTATTCAGCTTTACTTCACAAGAAGAAAGGAGGTTCAGCAGTAATGGCAAAAGTTGCAGCAAAGGCTAAGGATAGGCCTGTAAAGAAAAAACAAACCGTAGGAATGAAAATTTTAACAATTCTCTTCTCTATTGTGTCAGTATTCTATGTTGCTCCCGTTTTCATTGTACTGATGAACTCCTTCAAGAGCAATGCGGCAATCAGCCGTGCAATCTTTGAATTTCCGAATGCAAACAGTTTTCAGGGCTTTCAAAGCTATATGACAGGTATGTTCCACGGCAACTATCCGTTCTGGAAGTCAATTGTATGGAGCTTCTTCATTACAATCGGCGGTGTTGTGCTTATTCTTTTCTGCACATCAATGTGTGCGTGGTACTTGCAGCGTTCAAATTCTCGTATATGCAAAATCATCTACTATTTCTGCATTTTCTCAATGGTTATTCCTTTCCAGATGGTAATGTTTACCCTCTCAAAGACAGCCGACAGTCTCAAACTTACAACTCCGTGGGGTATTTTGATTATATACCTCGGATTCGGAGCAGGACTTGCGGTATTTATGTTCTCGGGATTTGTTAAATCAATTCCTGTTGAAATTGAGGAAGCCGCAGATGTTGACGGAGCAGGTCCTTTGAGAACATTCTTCGGTATTGTTCTTCCGATTATGAAACCTACTTTTATTTCGGTCGCAATCCTTGAAACAATGTGGATTTGGAACGACTACCTTCTCCCCTATCTTATTCTTGATATGGATTACAAAACTATTCCGATTCACATTCAGTATCTTAACGGCAGTTACGGTCATACGGACACAAGTGCTATTATGGCGCTTATCGTTCTGAGCATCGTTCCGATTATTATTTTCTACTTTGCATGTCAGAAATACATCATCGAGGGTGTTGTTTCAGGTGCTGTAAAAGGTTAATCTTTCTTTCATTTTATTTTCAAAAAACGGCTGTGTACCTTATGCTACACAGCCGTTTTTTTCTCTTGTGTTTTTTCTCTCGTGTAGACAGTTTGTATAATGAAAAACAAATTATGCCCGAGCGTAACATTGCAATTGTCTGTGTAATCCAACCGTATGGGCGATTTTTGGACTCCCAAAAGTAATGATGCAATATGTTTTTTGATATTACAAACTATCTACACGAACAGGGTACGGTGGCTCGCCGTGTATGATTGTTCTTTAATAGAATTATATTGTAACAAAAAAATCGGGCAATCGTGATGACTGCCCGATATGCGGAAATTTTATGTGTTAACTTTTACCGTAAAAATCAGATTGACTGAAGAACAGGCTCACCGTTTTCGGCTGTAAGGTGCATTGCAGTAACACCGCCTGCGCCTGCCTCAATCATTGCGTTTGCAATTTTCTCCTCAACCTCTCTGCGAATTGTGTTTCTGAGGTCACGAGCACCGCTTGCACCGTTGCATGACTTTTCTGCAAGGAGCTGACAAACCTTTTCGTCAAATGTGAACTTGATGTGCTTTTCCTCAAGAGTCGGAACATACTCAGAGAGCATAAGGTCTGCAATCTTAACAAAATCGTCCTTTTTAAGGCTGTTGAATACGATAACCTCGTCAACTCTTGCGATAAATTCGGGACGGAGGAACTCGGAAAGTGCCTTCATAACCTTTTCTTTTGAGGCATCTTCTTCAGTCTTGCCAAAGCCTAATGCGCTGTCCTTTGATGCAGAACCGGCATTTGATGTCATAATGATAACAGTATTTTCAAAGTTTACTGTTCTGCCGTGAGCGTCTGTAACTCTGCCCTCGTCAAGAATTTGGAGCAAAATATTGAGAACATCGGGATGAGCCTTTTCGATTTCATCAAAGAGGAGAACCGAATAAGGTCTGCGGCGAACTTTCTCCGTTACCTGTCCTGCCTCATCGTAACCGACATATCCGGGCGGTGAACCGATAATTTTAGAAACCGAATGTTTCTCCATAAATTCACTCATATCAAGTCTGATAAGAGTTTCGGGGGTATCGAAAAGTTCCTTGCTGAGAACCTTTACAAGCTCTGTTTTACCGACACCTGTAGGACCTACAAAGATGAATGATGCAGGTCTGCGGCGAGGTGAAATCTGAACTCTGCTTCTTCTGATTGCAGATGCAAGAGCCTTTACAGCCTCATCCTGACCGATAATTTTCTTTTTAAGCTCGTTCTCAAGGTCGGCAAGCTTTGAAAGCTCATTTTCCTTGATTCTTGATGCGGGGATGCCTGTCCAGAGTTCGATGACCTTGGCGATATCCTCCTCTGTAACCTTTGAAACGAGAGTTTCGGGGTCAATTTCTTTAAGGTCACTGTCAATTCTTGCAAGGCTTGTGTTGACCTCGGCAAGCTGTTCGTAGTTTACCTCATCGGCATTTGTAAGAGCGTCCTTTTTGATAAGAAGCTTCTGTCTTTCATCCTCAAGCTTATCGTGACGCTCCATGCTTTTGTTGCGGAGAGCGGCACAGGCACAGCTTTCATCAAGAAGGTCGATTGCTTTGTCGGGAAGAAAACGGTCTGTTATGTATCTTTCGGAAAGGACAACCGTCTTGCGAACGATATCATCGTCAACAATTACACGGTGATGTGCCTCATAATAGCCTTTTACACCTGCGATAATATCAATTGACTGAGCAATTGTAGGCTCGCCGACCTTTACGGGCTGAAATCTTCTTTCAAGAGCAGAATCCTTTTCGATATATTTTCTGTATTCGTTGAATGTTGTAGCACCGATGACCTGAACCTCGCCCCTTGAAAGAGCCGGTTTGAGGATATTTGCGGCATTCATTGTACCCTCGTTGTCACCTGTGCCGACAAGGCTGTGAACCTCATCAATAAAGAGAATTATGTTGCCGTTCTCCTTGATTTCTGAAACAAGTCCTTTGATTCTGCTTTCAAACTGACCTCTGAACTGAGTGCCTGCAACAAGTGAGGTGAGGTCAAGAAGCTGAATTTCCTTGTTTTTAAGTCTTTGAGGAACATTTCCTGCGGCAATGCGGAGAGCAAGCCCCTCTGCAATAGCGGTTTTACCTACACCGGGTTCACCGATAAGGCAAGGATTGTTCTTTGTTCTTCTTGAAAGAATCTGAATTACACGCTCAATCTCGCTGTCTCTGCCGACAATGCGGTCGATTTTGCCCTCTCTCGCCTTGCGTGTGAGGTCTTCACAGTAAAGATTGATGTGCTTTCTGTTCTTTTCTTTTTTCTCTTTTTTGCCCTTTTTATTATTATCCTGATTTGTCGCATTGTTGTTCTGTCCGCCGAACATACTGTTGAAAAATGCAGGGAATGCAGGTGCACCGTGAGAGAAGTCATCATCTTCACTGCCGTCACCGTCTTTAGCAAAATCGCCCATCTGCTCGGCAAGGTTATCCGCACCAAGCTGTTCCATAAGCTGCGACATATCGCCGTCACCCATACTGTTCATGAGGGTATTCATCTGATCCTGAACATTTTCAAGGTCCTCGTCCGAGATACCCATTTTGCTGATAAGATCCTCAACCGGCTTGATTCCAAGCTCTTTTGCACAGGTAAGGCAATAACCTGCCGTTGGGGCGTCTTTGGAATTATTATTTGAAACGAAAACAACCGCAGGCCGTTTTCCGCATCTTGTACAAAGCATAGCATACTCCTTTTTAGGACACCAAATTTCACATTCGCTGTCATGGTAATATAAGAATTATACAACTGTTTAACAAATAATTCAATATTTATTTGTCGGAATTTATTTATTTTTAATGTCAGCTGTCTTTTTAAGTGATTCGTTGTACTCCTTAATCATTGCAAAATAGATTTTGCCGTAACGATACAAAGCGTATAGCATGGATGCGGCTGTAACCGAAAGCAATATCAGATCAAGCACCATATTTTCGTAGGCAAAAAAGGCCTTGAGAAATACGATAAGACATACGGAAAAGTAGAAAATGATTGTTCCGACCTTTCCGTACCAGTTTGCAGAAGGCGGAGTGAGTCTTTTTTTGATTAAATCTGCACCGCCGAGGAGCATAATAAGGTCTTTGACCAGAAGTGTTACAAGAATCGGAAGAACCATAGGCACATAAATCACCATACAGATAACGACCGCAAAAAGCGTTACCTTGTCTGCAATGGGATCAAGGATTTTTCCGAGAGGAGTTACTTGATTGAGTTTTCTGGCAGCCATTCCGTCAAAGCAATCGGAAAGCCCCGACAAACCTATACATATTGCCGCATATATATACTGTTCCGCAAGGAAAAAATATACGAACGGGATTATAAGCACAAATCTTACATAAGTTATAATATTAGGTATAGTAACCAAATCGGATGTTTTAAAGCTCCACACATCTTTTTCTTTTTCCATTACTGTTCCCTCCTGTTTCTTCATTCAGACTGCAACGCTGAAAAATTTAAAAACAGCACCCGAAATCATCGGGTTATTAAGCATTTCGGGATTTGAAAACTCAAGCACTCCCGAAAAGATATTAACGGCAAAAAATACAAGGATTGCCGCCTCTGCAAGTCCCAACACACCGCCGAGAAGCTTATTAATCTGTTTCACCACGGGTATTTTAAACACTCTCGCAAGTTTTTTAACAAGAATTTTTATAATTATAAAGATAATTATTGATATAACTACACCGATAACCAAGCGGAACATTCCTGTGATAACCGGCTGAATAAGATTTTCCACCGAAGTTGACACCGCCGCTGCGGCAGAGTTAGGAACCTGAAAATCGTTTGTATAGACACTTGAATCCAATCCGAAAATTGAAAGGAAGAATCCGAGCATTCCCATAACCCAGTTTGGCAAAGCCGAAAAACTGTTTGCAATGGCTGAGTTGATGCCCTGAGTGTCAATCATTTGTTGCAGATTTGTTGTTAAGGTCTGCTGAACAAATGCCGTATAAACCCACGATGCAAGAAAATTTGAAATGTGATATGCAAGAAAGCCCGTGAGAGCCACACCTGCAACATTGAGAATTGTAATTGCTATGCCACGCTTGAAATCAATAAAAAACAAAAGCGCAAACACGGCAATAATAATTATATCTGCAACCAAATTTATTACTCCTGTTTTGAAGTTTGAGCGGTATCGTCACTCGATACATTGTCAAGGTCAATAAACCTAATTTGATTTACGCTGAGAATGTAAGCGGTGTAGTCCGAGGCAAGCACAATCTTTTTTGAACCGGTTCCCGAATTTGTCGAATAAAGCAAATCGCCATTTTGATTATAACCGTAAACAACATTTCCGTCAAGGATTGCAACCGTACCCTTGTAGACAGAAAGCGAATCGGCTTTGTGTTCGGTATTTATTGTGTACTGTGCCTCACCGTTGCTGTTATAGCTTATGAGAGCAACACTTCTTCCGTCACCGCTCCTTGAAAGAGCCATTGTATAGGTTGATGTATCTGTGTTAAAGCAGTAATTTGAAAGAGTTTTGTCCTCATAGCTTACTGTTTTGTAATTCTTTTCACCTTTTTTAACAATATAGCTTGCCTGTGAGCCCACAAGAACCGCCGTATCTGAGGTCAGATACTTGCAATCAAGCACGCTGTCACCTGAAATTTTGTAGGTTGAAACAGGCTTTTCCTGTGAAAAATCAAGCACATAAACGCCCGTTACCGCCGAACCCTTATCACTTGACACACCTGTGGCAACGCAACCGGAGCCGTCCTTGTTAATTGCTACCGATGTTATATAATACTCTGAAAAAGAATATTTGTAAATTCTGTTATTATTTTTGCTGTAGGCATACAGCGTTGTAAGATAACCGTTGTCCTCGGTAACAAGACAGTATGTACCGTTTGAGGCAACATCACCTGTGTATATTTTATTTTCGGCATTGCCTGAGTAAAGCGTTTCGTCAAAACTGCTTATCTCATAGCTTGAACTGCCGATTCCGTATGTGAGAAATCTGTTTTCATTGTTTTTCATTACGGGATTTGAATGTGTAAGCTGAAGTCGTGCAACCTCTGTACCCGAATTTGTAAGGGTTACGAACGAGGTGTCCGACGCATACACGGCATGTCCCTGTGACACTGCAAAGTTGCCTGATGAAACCTCGGAACCGATAATGTCAACGGGATAGCCGTGACCTGCATTTCCGAGTACATCATAAGTCCACCAGTTTGAGATGTTCTCCCATGTGAGCTTGTCACGGTTTGCAAAGGCAAAAACTATAAGTCCTGCCGCAATGGCAATACACGCACCGAGTACGATTTTCTTGACAGCCTGCGGCGACATTTCGGTTTTTTCCTGTTCATAATCGTCAAGAGGCATATCCTCATAGCTCATTACATCTCTGTCGGTTTTATGTGTCTTTCGTTTTGAATAATGTCCTTTAAATTTTTTAAACATCAGCGTTCACTCCTTTTTGTGAACTGTTGTCATTTTCATAATTCACACGATTCAGGTACAATCCGCAAGCCTGTGCGGTGGGGCCCGAATATTTTCTGTTTTTCTTTTCTATAATGGAGGGAATTTCATCGGGAGCAATTTTACCCTGTTGAATCCTGAGAAGTGTTCCCACCATAATACGAACCATATTGTACAAAAAGCCGTCAGCCTCAACCTTCATTGTAACAAGGTCGCCCTCACGGGTTACCGAAAAGGCTTTTACATTTCTGGTCATATCCCCTTTTTCACGGTTATCAAGCGTGCAAAAGGAAGTGAAATCGTGTCTGCCGACATATGCCTGAGCGGCTTTGTCAAGCAGATTTTCGTCAATTTTGTATCTGTAATGAAGTGCGTATCCGTCAAGAAACGGATTTCGCACCTCGCTGTTCCAGATTTTGTAGATATATTCCTTGCTTGTGCAGGAATAGCGGGCGTGAAAATCGGGTGCAACCTCTTTGCAGTCAAGAACCGCAATGCTTAGCGGCAGCCAGCGGTTAAGCGCCGCCTTGAGCCTTTCGGGCTTTATGGGATGCTCTGTTTTAAGGCTGATGCAGTACATATTTGCGTGAACTCCGCTGTCTGTGCGACTGCATCCCTTTACATCAAAGTCATTGCCGATAATCTTTGAAAGAGCAGTTTGAAAAGCCTCCTGAACCGTCATTGCGTTCTGCTGAACCTGCCAGCCGTGGAACTTTTTTCCGTCATATGAAATTGTGAGAAGAAGATTTCTCAAACTGCCGCAGGCAGGAATATGTTGCATAAAATCACTCCGCCGATTAGAAGTGTGACCATTACAAAAGATACATAGTCACGCTTTGCCATATGAATAGTTTTCATTCGTGTTCTTCCTGTTCCGCCACGGTAGCAACGGCACTCCATAGCTGTTGCAAGCTCATAGGCTCTTCTGAATGCCGAAACAAAAAGCGGAATAAGAATAGGTATAAACGCCTTTACCCTCTGAATAATATTACCCGACTCCATATCGGCACCTCGTGCCTTTTGAGCCTGAGTAATTTTGTCGGTTTCTTCAAGAAGTGTGGGAACAAATCTTAAAGCAAGCGACATCATCATTGCAATCTCGTGAACGGGAAAGTGCAGTTTTGCAAGCGGCTTCATCAGTCTTTCGATTGCGTCCGTAAGCTCTGTCGGAGAGGTTGTGAATGTAAGACAGGAGCTTGCAAGGATAAGACATATGATTCTTACCGAAACAAAAATTGCTCTGTTAATGCCGTTTAAGGTAATTTTGAAAATCCCCCATTGTACAAGCGGATCACCCGAACCGTAGAACACATTGAGAATTGAGGTTACTATTATAATAAATATAATTACTTTCATGCTTTTGAAATAGAACTTTGCAGGCACCTTGCTTGCCGCAACAAAAAGTGCGGTAAAAAACACAACAAGCGCAAGCGAAGCATAATTAAAAGTACAGAAAATAATTACGAGAAATCCGACAAGCATAATCAGCTTTGCACGGGGATCACATTTGTGGATTACGCTGTTCGCAGGAAAATACTGACCGAACGCAACATCTCTTACCATATTTTACCCTCCTTGTCAAGCAGTGAGGAAATACAGTCCATTGCCTCATCAACAGTAAGTATTCCTTCGGGAACATTAAAACCTTTTTCACGCAGTTCAAGCATAATCTTTGTTATCTGCGGTACTCGAAGTCCTATTTTTTCAAGCTCTCGTCCCTTTGAAAAAACTTCTTTCGTCTTATCAAACATAACGAGGTTTGACTTGTTCATAACGATTATTTTATCGGCAACCCTTGCAATGTCTTCCATGCTGTGAGATACAAGGATAACGGTGTTTTTGCGTTCCTTGTGATACTGCACAATCTGGCTTAACAGCACATCTCTACCCATAGGATCAAGACCTGCGGTCGGTTCGTCAAGAACGAGAACCTCGGGATTCATTGCTATAACGCCTGCAATTGCCGCCCTTCTCTTTTCACCGCCCGAAAGGTCGAACGGAGATTTTTCAAGAAGTTCATCTTTAAGTCCGGTAAATCTTGCGGCGTCATTTACCGCTTTTTCAAGCTCTGCACCGCTCTTACCCATATTCGTAGGGCCGAATGCGATGTCCTTGGCAACGGTTTCTTCAAAAAGCTGATATTCGGGATACTGAAATACCATTCCGACTTTGAAACGGATTTTTCTGATATCCTTGGGATTTGCCCAGATATCCTCACCGTCAAGAAGAACCTGTCCCGAAGTTGGTTTCATAAGTCCGTTGAGCATTTGAACAAGTGTTGACTTGCCTGAACCAGTGTGTCCCATAATGCCGATAAACTCGCCTTTTTCAATTGAAAGGCTCAAATTATTGACAGCGGTTTTCTCAAACGGAGTGCCTGTTCCGTAAACATAGCTTAAATTTTTCAGTTCAAGCACCTTGCTCATGATAGCACCTCCTCAAGCATTTTTACACATTGCTCTGCATTGAGAGGAAGTTTGTCAAATTTCACTCCGCACCCCCTGAGTCTGTATGCAAGCTCTGTTGCCTGCGGAACATCAAGGCGGTGCTTTTTGAGCAGCTCCGCCTGTGAAAAAACATCTTCGGGTGTACCCTGAGTGAGGATTTTTCCTGCGTCCATAACGACAACTCTGTCGGCAATGACTGCCTCTTCCATATAGTGTGTGATGAGGACAACCGTCATATTCTTTTCACGGTTGAGTTTTAAAAGCGTTGTCATTACCTCGTCACGGCCGTTAGGGTCAAGCATTGCCGTGGGTTCGTCAAGAACTATGCATTGCGGTTGCATTGCAAGAATTCCCGCAATTGCAATACGCTGTTTCTGACCGCCCGAAAGTTTGAACGGAGCGTGTTCACGGTAATCGTACATATCAACGGCTTTGAGGGCATCGTCAACCCTCTGTCGTATTTCCTCTGGCGGTATTCCGAGGTTTTCGGGACCGAAAGCAACATCTTCCTCAACAACGCTTGCAACAAGCTGGTTGTCGGGATTTTGAAGTACAAGTCCCACTTTTTCTCTTATGTCATATGTCTTGTTTTCATCTGATGTGTCATCTCCGTCAACATACACTTTGCCCTTATCCGGCAATAGCATTGCGTTGAGATGTTTTGCAACAGTTGACTTTCCGCATCCGTTGTGACCGAGAAGGGCAACAAATTCACCCTTTTCGATATTGAGAGAAACACCGTCAACCGCATTTTTGTACGGCTGACCGCTTTCAATGTCGGAATATGAAAAGCTGATGTTGTCAAGTGAAATAAAGCTCATTTATTATTTCTCCCATATTGCGGTTGAGCCGCACGGCAATACAAGTCCCGTGTCGCTCACCTTCAGTCCTATTTCATCGCTTGATACTTTTCCGCCGAAGTCCTTCTGCAAAAGAACTCCGAGCAAATACTCCATTACAGCGGGAGAAAGTCCCGTTGTGTAGGAATTGAGAATGAAAAACAGCGGATTGTCTGAGAGAACCTGTTTGCACAGGGTTACGAGTGAATAAAGCTGTTCTTCAAGTTTCCAGACCTCACCGCCCGGACCTCTGCCGTACGACGGAGGATCCATAATGATTCCGTCATACCTGTTGCCACGGCGGATTTCACGCTGTACAAATTTTACGCAATCGTCAACGAGCCAACGGACAGGTCTGTCGGCAATACCGCTTGATGCGGCATTTTCCTTTGCCCACTGAACCATGCCCTTTGATGCGTCAACATGGCAAACGGTTGCGCCTGCGTTCATACACGCAAGAGTTGCACAGCCTGTGTAACCGAAAAGGTTGAGAATTTTAAGCGGTCTGTTTTCGTTTTTAATTTTTTCTGCGGCAAAATCCCAGTTTACTGCCTGTTCGGGGAACACACCCGTGTGCTTGAATCCCATAGGCTTGATGTTGAAAACGAGGTCGCCGTAATTTACAGTCCAGCGGTCGGGAACTTTTTTGTACTGCTCCCAACTTCCTCCGCCACGATTTGAGCGGTGGTAACGGGCATGTGCCGAATACCAAAGAGGATTTTTCTTTTCGCTTGACCAGATAATCTGCGGATCGGGACGGATAAGGATTATATCTCCCCATCTTTCCAGTCTTTCCCCGTCAGAGGTATCTATAAGTTCATAATCTTTCCATTTATCAGATAATCGCATTATGCAAGTCTTTCCCTTACTACCTGTGCGGCTTCTTCCGCAAGGTTCTGAATTTCTTCGAGGTTTTCACCCTCGAGCATTACTCTTACGAGAGGTTCTGTTCCCGACACACGAACAAGGATTCTGCCTCTGTCACCGAGGATTTCGCTAACTCTTTCGATTTCAGCCTTGATTTCCCTGTCTGTATAGAATGAGAGCTTGCCCTCTCTGCTGACCTTTACATTAATGAGCACCTGCGGCAAACGCTCCATAATCTTTGCAAGCTGACTGAGCTTTTCGCCTGTTCTCTTCATAATGCTGAGAATCATTGCACCTGAAAGCTGACCGTCGCCTGTTGTTGCGTAGTCAAGCAAAATGATGTGACCGCTCTGCTCGCCGCCGATGTTGTAGCCCTCCTGCATCATAGCCTCAAGAACATATCTGTCGCCAACCTTTGTTGAAACAAAGTGCATATCGTTTTCTTCGCAGAACTTGTTAAAGCCCATGTTTGTCATAATTGTTCCGACAACGGCATTCTTTTTGAGTACGCCTCTCTGCTTCATATCATTTGCACAGATTGCAATAAGATAATCGCCGTCAACAAGGTTTCCGCTTTCGTCAACCGCAAGACATCTGTCGGCGTCACCGTCAAATGCAAGACCGCATGAAAGCTTGTGTTCACGAACATACTTCTGCAATTTGCTCATATGAGTTGAACCGCAGTCACGGTTGATGTTCACACCATCAGGCTTGTCAAAAAGCATATGAACCTTTGCACCAAGCTTTGTGAAAAGCTTTTCGGCTGTTCTTGAAGAAGAACCGTTTGAGCAGTCAAGGGCGATTTCCATACCCTCAAAGTCGCAGTCAACTGCCGAAACAAGGTGGTCAATATACAAATCAGCCGCCTCTGTATCATATGTTACTCTGCCGATATTTTCATCTGTTGCGGATGCATACGGCACAACATGGTCAAGTACGATTTCTTCAATTCTGTTTTCGAGGGCATCGGGGAGCTTGCATCCGTCAGAACTGAAAATTTTGATACCGTTAAATTCAAACGGGTTGTGTGATGCGGAAATCATAATACCTGCATCGGCATTGTATTTTCCTACAAGATAAGCAACCGCAGGAGTAGGAACTACCCCGAGAATGTGAACATTTGCACCTACCGAGCAAAGTCCTGCAATAAGTGCGCCCTCGAGCATATCGCCCGAAAGTCTTGTGTCCTTACCGATTAAAATTGTGGGGTGTTCAACCTCATCGCTGATAAGAACCATTGCCGCCGCTCTGCCTATATTCATTGCAAGTTCGGGTGTAAGCTCTGCGTTTGCAACACCTCTTGCACCGTCTGTACCGAATAATCTTCCCATTATATATATTCCTCCGTTAAAATTTGTAGATTGTAAATTTTCAAAACTGCAATTTTCGGTATAACCCAAGTAAAAGCCTTGCACTCTGTCGAATTATACACTCATATTGTGACTGATTTATGACTCCCTGTCACCAAAGAGAGTCGGCTGTGTAGGCTGTGCATTTACAACGCCCTTAGGAAATTCACAGCCGAGATGCTTGCAAGCCTCGGCAGTTATGCATCTGCCTCTCGGTGTTCTGCTGACAAAACCTATCTGCAAAAGATACGGTTCATAGACATCCTCGATTGTTACAGCCTCTTCACCGATTGCCGCCGCAAGTGTTTCAAGTCCGACAGGACCGCCGTTGTAAAAACGAACGATTGCCTCAAGCATTCTTCTGTCGTTGCGGTCAAGACCGAGTTCGTCAATTTCGAGTCTGTCAAGTGCTGTCCTTGCGGTTTCAAGTGTGATGACGCCGTTTGACATAACCTGTGCAAAGTCACGCACACGCTTTAAAAGTCGGTTTGCAATTCGTGGTGTTCCCCTTGAACGGGACGCAATTTCAAGCGCACCGTCATGTTCAATTTTTATTCCGAGGATTCCTGCACTTCTTTCAACAATCTGTGCAAGCTCCTCGGGAGTGTAGAGCTCAAGTCTTAACACCACACCGAAGCGGTCACGCAAAGGAGCGGTCAGCTGACCTGCTCTTGTGGTTGCTCCGACAAGTGTAAATTTTGGCAACGGCAGATGATACGAAGCCGCCATCTGACCTTTACCCGTGATGATGTCAATTGCAAAGTCCTCCATTGAAGGGTAAAGTATTTCTTCAACGGAACGGCTCAGTCTGTGAATTTCGTCAATAAAAAGCACATCGCCCTCGTTAAGGTTGGTAAGCAATGCCGCAAGATCACCCGGCTTTTCAATTGCAGGGCCTGAGGTTATTCTCATTGACACACCGAGTTCATTCGCAATGATTCCCGAAAGAGTTGTTTTACCGAGTCCCGGAGGGCCGTAGAGCAGTACATGGTCAAGGGTTTCGCCTCTGATTTTTGCCGCCTCGATAAAGACCTTGAGGTTTTCCTTTGCCTTTTCCTGTCCTATGTATTCCGAAAGTGTTTTCGGTCGCAGAGGGTTGTCGCTCTCTGCCGTATCTTCGGGAATTTCGGAAGTATCGGTTATTCTGTTTTCAAAATCAAATTCATCCGAGAATTCCATTTTACTCATATGTTACTGTCTTCCCATCTGTTTTAATGTGAGCGAAATAAGCTGTTCAACAGGCAAGGCGCTGTCGAGTGTTGCGAGTACGGGCGAAACATCCGAAGGAGAATAACCCAAAACCCCGAGTGCCTCGATTGCTTTCGGAACATTTCCCGTTGAAACATTCACACTGTTATGTGCCGCCTGTGCAAAAGAGCTGTCCTCCTTAGCCGCTTTTGCAAGCTTGTCCTTGAGTTCAAGAACAATTCTCTGTGCAATTTTTTTGCCTATTCCCTGTGCTCTTGTAATTGTTTTGAGGTCATCGGAGGCAATTGCCATTGCAACCTGTTCGGGACTGAGCTCCGACAAAACCGCAAGTCCTGCCTTTGGACCTACACCGCTTACGCTGATAAGGTTTTTAAAGGTTTCAAGCTCTGCCTTTGTTGCAAAGCCGAAAAGGTCAACCGCATCTTCCCTTACATTAAGGTAGGTGTAAAGCGTTACCTCTGTGTTAAGCTTTACGGCTTTGAGTGTGTTCATTGTTGTCTGGCACATATAGCCGACACCGCCGCACTCTACTACCGCCGCATTTGATTCTATAGCAATAAGTTTTCCTCTTACGGAATAAAGCATATTTAAAGTCCCTTTCCGTACATTACTCTTCTGAGCTGTGAGCCTGCCGCCTGTGTGTGACAGATTGCAATTGCAAGTGCATCACAGGTATCATCGGGTTTTGGAATTTCTTTCAGCTTTAAAAGCCTTGCGGTCATTTCCATAACCTGTGGTTTTTTAGCCTTGCCGTATCCCGTTACAGCCGTTTTGACCTGAAGAGGAGTGTACTCAAAGATTGGTATTTTAAGTTTTTGTGCCGCAAGCAGGGTTACTCCCCTTGCCTGAGCAACATTGATAGCCGTTTTCTGATTGGTCTGAAAGTAAAGTTTTTCGATTGCAAGAGCGTCGGGGCGACATCTGTTGAGAATAGCATAGGTTTCGTCATAGATGTACTCAAGCCGTTTGTTAAAATCAGTTCCGGCAACAGTTTCAATTGCACCGTAACCAAGAGTTTTATATGTATTCGATTGAAAATTGATTGCTCCCCAACCTACAATGGCATATCCGGGATCAATTCCAAACACTACCAAAACAATACCTCCGAAAAAATCCAAAAATGGCATAATAACATAGCTTAAAACATTATAACACACACAACTTTATTTATCAATAAAATTATTCGTTAATCTGCGTATTCCGCTCAAAATGTACATAAGAAACATTGAACGGCTGATTTACTCGGTTTTTTGCGTGTTATCGGCACAGCTGAGCGTAATTTTTGAACCGTTGTATGACAAATCGAGCTTTTTTCCGTGGGGAATATATTCAAAGGTGTAGTTTCGGTAAAGTTTCGGCACAAATATGACAAGCGTTGTATCATCGGCAACATATTTTCCGCAAAGCTCCGCCTTGTCTTTTCCGCTCATCATAATAAGAGACGCATTGCCACCGTCAAACGAAAGGCTTATCTTTCCGCCGCCGTCAAGCTCTGCACTCCAGTCTGTGCAGGTAAGCTCGTTTTGATATCCCGATGTGTCGGCACTGCATGAACAAAGCAGAAAACATAAGGAGATTAAAAGCAAAATGACAAATTTCTTCATAAAAAACGCCCTCACAGGTATATGATATTATTACAGATTATTCATGAAATCCGAAAATTAGTACATATACCGTTGACGGCAGAAAACGAAATTTACAGTTTTGTTATAATTCTTGAAAAGCATAATTATTTTGTGTATATTGTATGGTGTGATTTTATGGAAAATTTTAAAAACGAGAACACGGAGGGATTGTTTTGCAACATGAGATAACCGAAAAGCATAATGTTTTTGAAGAAAACGGAGAGGTTATGTGTGCAGGCTGGGCAAGAACGCCTGTTTTTGAATATAACAGCGAACAGAGCAAAACAAGCGGAAAACACAGCGAAAGGGATTGCTATTTCATAAGCAACACAGAGGTTTCGCTCTATCTTTCGGTTGAAAATTTAGGCATGGAATTTGCGGTAAAAATTGCGGTTGCCGACCTTAAAAGAGGCGGTGTGATTTATGATTGTGTTATAAAGAAATTTGTTTTCAGCAAGAACGAGCTTCCCGAATCGGGCAGTTCGGGAGAGCTTTTGTACACGGACAAAAGGCTTCAGCTGCAGTTGACAAACACACCGAACGGAAGATTTTTAAAATGTGATTTTATCGACTTTGGCGGCATAAAAAATCTTTACTTTAACATTAATCTCAAAAAGACGGCGGGCGAAAGTCTTAACGAAATTGCACCCTTTGAGAGAGACAGAAAATATTTTTATCTCAAACGCTTTGTTCCCAAATTTGTCGCAGGCGGAATTATCCGTGTTGGCGGTATGGAATATTCTTTAAACGAAACAACCACAAACGCTTACTTTGACTGGACACGCTTTTCAAAACCGAGAAAGCATGATTATCAGAGATTAAGCTCCGACTGCTTTATTGACGGAAAACGCTTTTCCCTCTGCCTTGCAAGCAGAGTCGGTGACAACCGTTACGGCAACGAAAATTGCTTTTTCACAGACGGTCATCTTGTAAAATTGTCGCAGATAAATGTTAAAAGCACAGGCGGAAAGCTTGACAGACCGTGGTACTTTAAGGCGGGATATTCGGCAGTTGACATTACATTCAAACCGTTCACCGTAAAAGGCGAGGCTATGGCGGCATATATGGACAAAACAACCGTAATTTTCGGCAGACTCTACGGAGAACTAAAGAGAGTTGATATGGATAAGCCGTTAGTCCTCGATAATTCTCAGGCACACATTGTTCTGACGGAATTTTAAAAATAAAATCGGCAAAAATAAACACGGCAATCATTTCAGATAATGAACTGCCGTGTTTTAATTTTATAAAATAAAGTCTGGAAAACAATGCTTTGCATTAAGCAAACTGTGTTCCCGACCGAAATTTTCAATTTTCCGTTTTCAACTTTTAATTTGTAAAATTACACTTCCCTGTTCGGGTCTGTGTTTTTCTGCTTAACAGGAGCTTTTGTAGCATCCTTGTCGGTAAATCTTGCAAAGATTGAAAGTGTTGTGAGAAAACAGATAAGAATGTACAAAAGAAGTGCAATTACAGAAGCAAGGCTGATTGTATAGCTTACCATTGTGATAATTGAAAGCACACCGAGCAGACAGCAGATGATTGAAACGATATTCTTCATATTGCGTTCTTTGTCAAGAGCGCAGAAGAAAAATCCTGCAATCGGAATAATGAAGAAAATCGGCATAAAGAGCGAATACTTAAAAACCGCATCATTTGAACCGCTGAGTCCCCATACAGACATAACATCAAATACGGAATAAGAATGGAGTACATTTTTTTCGTCAATGTACTGGAAATACGGCAACGCACAGAGTACGATTTCAACGAGATAAAGCACGCAAAGTGTGATTCTTAATTTTTTTCTTGTTTTGTTTTCGGGTATTTTGAGCATTTTGTTCCTCCGAGATTTTTTTAAAATCATTTTTAAATCATCAATATGTTACATTGTAACACAAATTATTCAGTTGCACAATAGAAATTTTAGTGTTATAATTATGACTAATGTACACAAAACACTGCATTCGTACATTGCTTTATTCTGTGCAAAAAGGAGATAATATAATGGGATATATAAATGAATCCGTAATTTACAATATTTATCCGCTCGGTTTTTGCGGAGCACCAAAGGAGAATGATTTCAAGCAGGAATACAGACTTGACAAAATTTACGGCTGGATTGACCATATGAAGTCAATGTCGGTAAACGCACTTGTTTTTAACCCTGTTTTTGAAAGTTCAAAACACGGCTATGATACTATTGATTATAAAAAAATCGACTGTCGGCTCGGTGACAACGAATCTTTCAAAAAAATTTGCAAAACACTTCACGATAACGGCATCAGAATTATGCTTGACGGCGTTTTTAATCATGTGGGAAGAGATTTCTTTGCCTTCAAAGATGTTCAACAGAACCGTGAAAATTCAAGATATGCGTCTTGGTTTGAAAATGTAAACTTCCGGAACAACAACCCGTATAACGACGGTTTCAGCTATGAGGGCTGGGCAGGTTACTACGACCTTGTAAAGCTTAATCTCCACAATGACGAGGTAGTAAACTATCTTCTTGACTGTGCAAGATTTTGGATTGATGAGTTTGATATTGACGGACTTCGCCTTGATGCGGCTGACTGCATTGACATTGAATTTTTCAAGAAATTAAAAAATGTTTGCAAAGAGAAAAAGTCCGATTTCTGGCTCTACGGTGAGATTACCCACGGCGATTACAATCATTGGGCAAATCCCGATGTACTTGACTCGGTTACAAACTACGAATGCTACAAAGGCATTTATTCAAGCCATAATGACCACAACTATTTTGAAATTGCTCATTCTCTTAACAGACAGTTTGCTAACGGCGGTATTTACAGAAACATCTACACATATAATTTCGTTGATAACCACGATGTAAACCGTGTTGCAAGTATGCTTAAAGACAAAAATCATCTCAACAATGTTTACACGATGATGTATACAATGCCCGGAGTACCGTCAATTTACTACGGAAGTGAATTTGGCATTGAGGGTATGAGAACTGCCTACAGCGATTATGAGCTTCGTCCCTGTCTTGATCTTGATTCCATTCCGAATCCGAACTATGAACTTCTTGAGCATATCAAAAAACTCGGTGTAGTAAGACTTGCACTCGAAGCTCTCAAGTACGGCGATTTTGAAAACATAAATATTCAGAATGAAAAGCTTGTATACAGAAGAAAAACCGACAATCAGACTGTTTTTGTTGCATTCAACCTTACAGACCGTGTTGAAAGAATCGGTTTTGACACAGGCTGCAACGCAAAGCTTACAGATGTTCTCAACGGCAACGAAGTTATTGATGTAAACGGTTACTATGAAATTGAAATGCAGCCGTATCAGTCAAGGATTCTTGTTGTTAATGACGGAAGTTTCAGGGTTGATTTCAATGCAGACAATACAGATTGCAGGGCAGCTGAAATTGACGAAGCTCCTGCAAATGAAGAAACTTCAGTTAAAGCTGTTAAAACAGAAAATTGCTGTGAAAGCAATTCGGACAATGCCGAAAATACGACAAAAGAAATCAAGCCGGGTATTTACCTACATTTCAAGGGTGGCGAATATGAGGTTATCAACTTTGCAACCCACAGCGAAACAGGTGAAAAACTTGTAATTTACAGAAATCTCCACAACACAAGTGAAGTGTGGGCAAGACCTGTCGAAATGTTTGCCGAAAAAGTTGATGTTGACGGCAGAAAAACAGACAGATTTACTTTTATAGGTTGACAATAAGCGTAAGCAAATGATTAAAAAGACCGAATATATTTTTTATTCCGGTCTTTTTTTGTGTAAAAATACTGCTTTTTAATCGTGATGACAAGATTTGACTATATTTTTGCAAATAGTGTGTTGAATAAATCACATAATATGATAAAATAGACATATGTTGTGTTTGACTGAATTTTTGTTTTTTTTGAAAGTAACTTAGGGGGATTGAATATTATGTTGAGGGATTTAAAGCCAACCGATAATGTAGGTGGTTTCGATGTCAGACCCGGCAACTTTCTTTTAAACGGTGCAACAACCGTTTCCGGCGGTGTGAACTTTACTATTCATTCGGTTTATGCCGTTGAGTGTACATTGCTTTTATTCAGACCTTATGCAAAATTTCCGTATGCAAGGCTCAGATTTCCGGATTCTTACAAAATCGGCAACACCTATTCAATGCTCGTGTTCGGTCTTGATGAGATTGATTTTGAGTATGCATATTCCTTTGACGGTCCGTATGAACCCGAAAAAGGAATTATTTTTGATAAAAAGAAATACATTCTTGACCCATACGCAAAGGCTGTAATCGGTCAGAGCGGCTGGGGTAAAAAACAGGAGCATGAGGGTGTTTATAAGGCAAGAGTTGTAAACAGCGACTATGACTGGGGCAACTGCACTCAGCCGAAGCTTCCGTTTGAAGAGCTTATTATTTATGAATTGCATGTAAGAGGCTTTACTCAGGACGGCTCCTCAGGCGTTAAAAACAAAGGCACATTCGCAGGTATCCGTGAAAAAATCCCCTATCTTAAAGAACTGGGCATCAATGCCGTTGAAATGATGCCTATTTTTGAGTTTGACGAAATGGGCTCATATCGTAATTATGAGGGTCGTCAGCTCTACGATTACTGGGGCTATAACACCGTATGTTTTTTTGCTCCGAACACAAGCTATGAAAGCGACCACAAGCATCATCACGAAGGCAGAGAGCTTAAACAGCTTGTTCGTGATCTTCACGAAAACGGAATTGAAGTTATCCTTGATGTTGTGTTCAACCACACGGCAGAGGGCAACGAAATGGGACCGTATTTCTCGTTCAAGGGCATTGACAACAACATTTACTATATGCTCACTCCGGACGGAAAGTATTACAATTTCAGCGGTTGCGGCAATGTTCTCAACTGCAATCAGCCGATTGTGCAGCAGTTTATACTTGACTGTCTGCGTTATTGGGTAACAGAATACCGCATTGACGGTTTCCGTTTTGACCTTGCGTCAATTTTGGGAAGAAACGAGGACGGTACTCCTATGGATAAACCTCCGCTTCTCAAGAGCCTTGCGTTTGATCCGATTCTCGGCGGAGTAAAGCTTATTGCGGAGGCATGGGACGCAGGCGGACTTTATCAGGTCGGCAGTTTCCCGTCATGGAACAGATGGGCTGAATGGAACGGAAGATACCGTGACGACCTCAGAAGATTTCTTAAAGGCGACAGCCACCTTGCATGGGATGCGGCTCAGAGAATTACAGGCTCAAGAGATTTGTATGACCCTACCTACAGAGGCTACAATGCGTCGGTAAACTTTCTTACCTGTCATGACGGATTTACTCTTTATGATATGTATTCATACAACGAAAAGCACAATCTCGAAAACGGCTGGAACAATACTGACGGTGCTAATGACAACAACAGCTGGAACTGCGGTGCCGAGGGTGATACAAATGATTACAATATCAACAAGCTCCGTATCAAAATGATAAAGAATGCTTTTGCAACCCTTATGTGCAGTCAGGGACCTGCTCTTTTCCTTGCAGGTGATGAATTTTGCAACACTCAGTTCGGCAACAACAACGCTTACTGTCAGGACAACATTATCTCATGGCTTGACTGGACAAGAAAAGAAAAGCATAAGGATGTATTTGAATTTTTTAAATATATGATTGCTTTCAGAAAGAGATTCCACATTATTACAGACAGCAGAGGCAAGGCAACATGCAGTTATCCGCCTGTCAGCATCCATTCAAATGTTGCGTGGAGTGCCAAGTATTACGATGATACAAGAATGATTGGCGTTATGTATGCCGGTGTAAGTCTTAAACAACAGGGGCTTGACGAGTTTGTTTACTTTGGCGTCAATGCTTATTGGGATTATGTAAATGTTGAGCTTCCCGACCTTCCCGAAGGATACCACTGGAAGCTTTATGTAAACACAGGCAACGAGCCTCAGGATGTAATCCTTGAGGACAGAAATGTTATTCTCTATGACAGACGAATTAATATGGCAGGCAGAAGTGTCATTGTTGCTGTCGGAGAAAGATTTTAATTATAAGGACAATTTCTTTGTTTAAGAAAACCGCCCCTACACGAAAATGTGTGGGGGCTTCATGTTTTTATATATAATTTCTAAATTCTTTAATAATCGGAAAACAAAAAACAATTTTAGGGGCAAAAACAGGAATCGTTTATGCGAGCGACTCCTGTTTTTTGTATGAAAATATTGAGAAAAAGTTAGTTTAGCTTTACGGTCTGTTACCAAAGCCTCCGCCCATATTGCCGTTGGGCGCTTGACCTCTGCCGTTCGGACCGCCTTGTCCGCCACCGTTAGGAGCTCTGCCCTGAGTGGATTCGCCGTAGATAATATCCGACATTTCAATTGTTGTACTGCTGTCACCTGTTGTAAGTGTGTAGGTTGAGCCTTTTTTGACATCGGGTGTGCTTACAACTACCGAATTATATTCCCGTGACGGAGTGAATGAAACAAGCACATTGCCGTTGCTGTCTTTGAGAACAACCTCACCGCTTGTATTGGTTGCCGTGTTTGAAAGGATTGAACCCTGTGTTGAAGATGAGCCGAAGTTCTGAGTAATTCCGCTCATACCGACCGCAACGATTGTACCGCCCGTAATCTGTGCGTCACCGTTATAATCGAGAGCGCCGTTGCCGTTGTCCGAAGGACCTGTTACAAAGATTTCACCGCCCGATACACAGAGCGAGCCGTTGGAATCAAGACCGTCACCCTTTGCATCAACTGTAATCTTTCCGCCCGAAATTGTGATTTTGGCATCGCTGTCGGCTGAAAAATTATCCTGTGGCATTCCGCCGCCGTAACCGCTTGAATCATTACCGCCTGCGGCATTGAATCCGTCATCGCTTGACACAACAGAGAGTGTACCGCCGCTTACCGTAATTTCAAGTCCCTCAATACCCTCGTAGCTTTCCGTTACATTGATTGTACCGCCTGAAATTTTAAGACTGCTGTCGGCATGAATACCGTCATCACCCGTTGCAATTGTAAGATTGCCGTTTGAAATGCTGATATCAGCGTTTGAATGAACAGCGTCATCTGCACAGTCAAGGCTGAGTGTACCGCCCGAAATTGAGAGATTTCCGCCTGCCTTAATACCCTTTGCGCTTGCGGTATCGCTGTCTGTGCTTGATGAAGCATCTTCCATTCTGCCGAATTCTTCCTGTTTTTTCTCGGCATTTGATGCACCGCCGCCCGACTTGATTGTTGCGTTGCAATCGAGAATTGTCAGGTGTGCCGACGCATCCATTCCGTCGCCGTCACTTGTGATTCTGAAAGTGCCACCTGCAATATATATGAATCCGAGTGAGGTATCATCGGCATTTTCGCTGTGAATACCGTCCTTGTCGGAATTGAGCGTAAATGTACCCGATGCGATTCTCACGCTGTCCTTACCGTCAAGAGCGTGTGAACTTGATGTAATCGAATATGTACCGCTTGTGATTTTTAAATCGTCCTTTGACACAATGCCGTGTCCGCAGTTTGTTGTGATTTCAAGACTGCCGTTGCCGTTGAGAGTAATATCATCTTTTGAGAAAATTACCGCATCAACATTGTTGTCACCGTCTGCCGTGAATTTCTTATTGTTTGTAAGAACATTTTTACTGCTTTCGGCAAGAGTGATAAACAGCTTGTCGGTCTGCTTTACATAAATCGGTGCGCCTGTGTTTGAATTGATTGTCACTCCGTCAAGGATAAGACGGATTTTTTCATTTTTGTCTCCGTCAATAATAATCTGACCGTCAGAGAGCGTACCCGAAACGATGTATGTTCCCTGCTCGCTTACGGTTATCGTGTTGCCGTCAATCTTAACGCTTTTAAGACTGCTTGTGCTTGCATTGTCTGAAAGTGTAATCGTTTCGCATTCTGATTCGTCATATCCGATTTCCTTGTCCCTTGCCGTGAACATTTCATCATCGGTTGATGAATCGTCTGCATTTGATGAAGTTGAACTTGATGATATTTTTACTGTTGCCTCATCGGCTGTCTGTGTGTCGGAATTTGAACAGCCTGCAAAGGCTGCGGTTACAAATGCCGAAAGCAATACAGCCGAGATAATTTTTTTACAGCTCATTAACAGTCGCCTCCTGTGCCGAGAGCATAATTTCAAGGTTGCCGTTTCTGCATCTTAACGCATCAATAAACTCCTTTTCAAGGCTTGGATTTCTGAGTGTAACATGATAAGTCAGCTTGAACATACTGCCCATATTGGTGGTTTTTGCAGAAAGCATCTTGTAATTTGTTGTGTATTTTTTAAGAAGATCGTCAAACATATTTGTGTAGTCGAGATCCTCGGGAATTGTGATTCTCAGCAACCTTTCACGGTCGGCAGATTTTGATGAACCGATATTGGTAAGATTGCAGATTAGGAACGCAACTCCCAAAATGAGGGCGAATACTACTGCAAATCCGAGATATCCCATACCTGCAACAAGACCTGTACCCATTGCCATAAAGATTGAACAGATTTCCTTTGCACTTCCGGGTACCGAACGAAAACGAACAAGACTGAATGTGCCTGCAACAGCTACACCGGCTCCGATATTGCCGTTGACCATCATAATTACAACGCAGACAATTGACGGCAGAAGTGCAAGAGTTGTCACAAAGCTTTTTGTGCATTGGTTCTTGTAGGAATAGACTAACGCAAGAAAAATTCCGATTACAAGTGAAACTCCCACGCATAATAGAAACATCGGAACAGAAATTACGCTCTGCGTTGCCGAATCAAATACACCTGAAAATAAATTATTAAGCATAGTACTTTTCCTCCTTGAGTGATCTTTCAAAAATGGTTTTGTAGGCTGTGCCGTACTTTGAAAAAGATGTTTTGTAGATGTGATTTTCGCTTAAAAACATTGTCAGCCACATTGGAATTGCCGCCGCAGTTTTGACCTCAAGCAGAACTTGATTTTTCTTCAAAATCGGTTCGCCGTAAACTCCTTTGCAAAGTGAAAGGTCGTAATCTCTCCACAAAATATTGCGGTCAAAGGTCATTCTAAAATCGCTGTCTGTTTTTGAAAAGAATGCCTCTCGCTCATATGAGAGATAAACCGTAGGTTTCGGATTGTTGTAGAAGTCGAGAAAATAATCAATTTCACGGGTAATCTGCGTATCCTTAACAGGGTTTCTTTCACAGAGAAATTTCATTGCATCCTGTTCGCTCATACCGATTCTGCGTTTATAGACAACCGACTTGTACTTCTTTTTTAATTCCGCAAATACGGTTGAATCATTTTTCGGAGTGCCGTAACTGCGAAGTCTGAGTTTTTCTTTGTAGACAGGCTTTTCAATTGAATGTCTGATGAGAAGATAATCGGGTGTGTCAAAATAGAGATTGCATATTGTGCTTTTTCCGAATTCATCTCCCTGCATATATTTTTTCATAAGCTCTTTGAGCTGAATGTACTGCTGTGTTGTCAGCATAAATTTAAGTTCGTAACGCTTGAATATATTTTTAACGCCCATTGTAAGACCTCCCTGTCTTTACCTTTTCTTTACTGTGGCTATATAATAATTTACAAACTTTAAATGAAATTTAAAAAAAGCAGAAATCCCGAATTTTTTCAGAATTTCTGCTTTAAATAATAATATGGAGTTTTATTTTCGTTATAAAATTATCTTTCTCTAAGCAACACACTTAAATCCGTTTTTTCAGAACGTTTTACTGCCCAAATGCTGACGATTGCAAGTACAATCAAATAAATCACGAGGAACAGCAGTACATAAACAGTCGAAACATTCACGGTCATTTCCATCATTGTATTGCCCACAAAATTCATAAGATACGGATTTATAAGTAATATATCGAGTAATACAGTCAAAATTGTACCGACTGCAATTGATATTATTCCGATAAGGAAATATTCTGCGAATATTATATAGAAAAGTTGATTAGACTTGTAACCGAGTGAGCGATACAAAGCAAGTTCTTCGCTTCGTCTGCTTATGTTGCTCTTGACGAACATATACTGTCCCGCAATTACGAACAATGCAAAAAATACAATTGAACCTATAATAATTATGAGTGCGATATTGTATGACTGAGAATCAAAGTTCAAGTCCATTGTATACGGTTCGCAATATGAGGAAACCTCGGATTGTACACTTTCAAGATTTTTTGCATCATCAACGAGAATTTTATAAGCCTTATCGGAAGTTATTGAAGTCGAACCTTTGGCATTTGCAATAACTTCATTATTGAACTCAATCAAACTGTTGCGTGGAATAAGAATTTGATTGCCTGTAAAAATCGGGTCAGATGTGTTATACACTCCGACAATTTTAAGCTTATGTTCCTTGCCCGATTCATCAGCGAAAACAAGATTTTTGCCCACAAGCGTTTTGCCGTCAATTTTATTGATTCGTTGACTTTCGCTGTTAAAATCCTTTAAAACTTCGGGAACAACTGCAACATTTTCTTCATTTTCTTTGAAAGCTCTTCCGCTTGTTATTTTAAGGTTATACCCCTCGTGAACATAACTGAGAGTATAATCAGAAAACAGCACTCCTGAAGTTTCCGACACATCAAGTTCGGCAGGCACGTTATAAACACTCGTTATGTGTTCAATGCTTTTTATGCTTAAAATTGTATCGTCAATTTCATTTTGAGGAGTATTTTCGTTTATCTCAAAATTCAACTCTCTGTTAAGAATATGATTATTTATGTTTTGGTCAATATTATTTTTCAGCGGCATAACCGCTCCTGCCGACACAAGAACGAGAATGGTTGCAATAACCATAAAGCAACAAAAAAATATTGTTGCACCTTTTCGTGAAAGAATTGAGGCTTTAACAAGCATACCGAGTTTTTTATTTTTCATTTTAATTTTCCTCTAAAATGCCGTCTTTCATAACGCAAATTCTGTCTGCAAAATCGGTTACGGCATCATTATGGCTGACAACAAGAACACCCTTGCCAAGCTCTGTAAGTTTTTTCAACTCTTCAAAAATCATACGTTCGTTTTTGCTGTCAAGGTTGCCTGTAGGTTCATCGGCAAGAATAAAGTCGGGATTATTGGCAAGTGCTCTTGCAATGGCTGTTCTCTGCTGTTCACCGCCTGAAAGTTCCCTCGGATAGTGGTCAATGCGGTGTGTAAGACCGACCTTTTGCACAAGCAATTCGGCAGTTTCTTTCATTTCGGCTCTGTTTTTGAAATGGTCGTTTATGAGCATTGGAACCATTATATTTTCAAAAACTTTGAGATGCGGATTGAGATGAAATGCCTGAAAGACAAATCCGAGTGAATTCATTCTTGTGTCGGCAAGTTCGTTTTTGTCGAGTGATGACACATCTTTGCCGTTAATCAAAATCTGACCTGAGGTGCAGTTGTCAAGCAAACCTGCCATTTGGAGCAGAGTGCTTTTTCCGCTGCCCGACTGTCCCATAACAGCCACAAATTCGCCCTCTGACAATGTAAACGATACATTATCCACGGCGGTTACTTTGTTATTGTATATTTTAGAAACATTTTTTAATTCTATTGATTTCATTATTTCACCCTCAAAAATTATTCATTCATTGCGTCTTTGGGCTGAATTTTATTCAGCTTGCGTAATGCTATGAGCTGACATATCAGCGGAACTATTGTCACTATCAAAAACGAAATTGCAAGCAAAATTCCGAAAGTTCCCCAATTGATAATGTACAGACGGTCGATGAAATTTCTGTTTGCAAAGAAAAAATTTGAAACAGCCGTAACTATAATCGAAATAATTGTTCCAACCGCAAATCCGGTAAATGTAACCCTAAGCTGTTCGCAGTAAAGGCAGGCAAATATCTGACTGTTTTTATAACCTATCGCTTTGAGCAAGCCTATATCGGATTTACGAAGTGAAAGTGCGTTTACTGTTGATTGTATAATCATAATCACAGAAAGCAACACTGTAGAAATAATAAGAAATACGCTTGCAAAGCTGAATATATTTGAAGCGTTTACTATGCTGTCCTGTATTCCGAGTTCGGAGTCATCGGCACAGCATACATTCATATCGGTAAGTGCGTTATATACCGATTCAATATTTTCAAAATCATCAACAACAACATAGTGAGTCCTCAGCGATAAATCATTCCACCACTTGCCGACAGTGGTTTCGTTATCTTTTGAATATCCGCCTTTTGTAAGTGCGTCATCTAATATTTTCGTAGCTGTTTCCTCTGAAATATAAATCGAATCATAATAGCCTGTTTCGGTCGGTGACAGATAATAAGTACCCACTACCTTTAATTTATATTCAATTGCAGGAAGATTAAGAGTAGAAGTACTGACAAAATCTCCACCCATATTATAGTCTTGTATTAAATCATCGTTGTATGCTTTTACTGTTATGGTTTCTCCTATTAAACCTTCACCGTCAATATAATCAGGCTTTTTATTTTGATCCTCAACCTCAAAAGGATAAAAATCACTCGGAACAACACAGTTCATGGCTAATTAAAGGGAACAAAAAGAAAGGAAAAGCACAATCCAGACGGTATCAGCGGCAGGCTACAAGAATAAATTGTGATTACACAAGATTGGTGTTATAATAAGAGAAAAGTTCCTGCCGGGGCAGCCGCCCCGGTGGTATGGATAGAAAGGCAGGAAAAATATGCACATCAGCTATAAACCACTCTGGCACACACTGTTAGAGCGTGATATGAGGAAAGAGGATTTAAGGCTTGCCGCTGGTATGACAACGAATATGATTGCCAACATGAGTAAAGAGGGAAAGCACATCAGCATGGACACATTAGCCCGTATCTGCGAAACGCTGAATTGTGAGATTACTGATGTAATTGAGTTAGTACCAGACGAGCCTGCTTCCACAGGAGGTAAGGAACATGAGCGAATTAAAACCAAGAATAACGGAAAACGGAATTGATTATATCCTTGTTGGAGATTACTACATCCCAGACTTGAAGCTGCCGGAGGAACACCGCCCCATCGGAAAGTATGGACGGATGCACCGGGAATATTTAAGAGAAGTCCACCCAGCCCGATTGAACACATTGACACTGACCGGGGAGTTATGGACATATCTTGCAGACCTGAATGAACAGGCACAGGAACGGTTAGACACTATCATGGAACAGATGAAAGCTACCGAGGGCGTGACAGAGGAATTAAAGCGTACCTGTCAAATGGAATGGGTGCAGCGTTGCAATAACATTCACAACCGGGCAGAAGAAATTGTTTTGCATGAGATGATTTATTCATAACGGTATGGATAGAGTGTTTT